>NZ_JBHYVB010000246.1:0-15000 GCF_042750115.1 Streptomyces sp. NPDC059455 | reverse complement strand
ACGGGCGTCCCCCTGGGGAATCGGCCGTCAACGGGGTGGGGAATTACGGCGACAGCTTTCGTCGGAAAGTGGGGATTTGGGCCGTCGCCGACAGTTGCCTGCTCGGACTTGAGCTGCGCCGCGTGGGCAGCGGTAAGCGGATGACTTTCGGCAAGGTCGGCGAGGCCACCCTGAGTCAGTGGATGGCGGACACCGCCCGAGTGTGCTGGGTCGAGCAGGAGGAGCCATGGGCCTTGGAGGCACAGCTCATCTCCCGGCTCGACCTACCGCTGAACCTCGACCAGAACGGCCACAACGGATTCCACAGCCGTCTGAAGGAGTTGCGGGCCCAGGCCCGCCAGCGGGCGCGGGAGTTGCCCATCAGCGCGTAGGCCTATCGGCCGGGCACCCTCAGGAGTCGGTCAGGAGGGAGTGAACTCGTACTGCAGCTCGTAGAGATGCCCGGCCTTGGTCATCACCGTCGCTTCGATGGGGCGCTCGCCATCGCAGTAGACGACACGCAGCGTCCGCAGGACGGGAAGGTTCCCCGGCAGGCCGAGCACCGTGTACTGCTCCTGCGTCGGTACGCGCGCAGAGACCTTGTCGACGCTGAGGCGGGGTGGGTAGCCCAGCTCCGCGAGGAGGGCCGGGGTGCTGCCCTTGATCTTGCGGCGGTCCATCATCGCCGTTCCGCGAGCCAGCTCCAGCGGGTAGTACGACTTCACCAGCTCCACCGGCTCATCGTCCAGGAGCAGCACCTGTGCCCGCAGTAGCGCCGTGCCGTTCTCCGGAAGACGCAGCGCTTCGGCCACGTCGGCGGGCGGGCGGATCTCGGTGACGTCGAGGAGCCGGCTGCTGCCGCGAGCCTGGTGGCCCGCCGCGGCCTCGCTGATCCACCGATCGGCCCGCACCGACGTCCTCAGCAAGCTCAGGCGTCAAATCGACGGCGCCGACGCCATCATCGGCAACGCGGAACATGAACGCACCAAGCTCCGGGGGTGAGTTGCGCCCGCCCTCACGCGTTCAAGGCGCCGCACCATCGGCGCGGCGGTACAACTGCCGCACATCAACGGCGGCGGGCGCCCAATAAGAAGGCGACGTCTATCGAGGCGATCGCGCCCCAGATCCAGCAGATCACCGTGACGTCCGCCGGGGCCAAGGCTGTGGTCAGTGCGCCCAGCCCGATCGTGCCCAGCACCACCTTGGCGTTGCGCTTCGTTGCGAGGGCTGTGCGTAGCGGTCCCGGTTCGGCAAGTCGGTCCGCCAGATAGGCGTCGAACGCTTCCGCGACTTGGTCGTCGATCTCGTCGCGTATCCGAGTATCCAGTGAGTCAGACATGGGCAACCCCCTGTGTAAGGGCAAGCGGCATCACAGCCCGTGCGTCCGGCCCGCCTGTCCGCACCTTTGCCCTTACGCTAGCTATTGCAGAGAAGTTCTGCAAACAGTCTCTGCAACTCTGCAGAGACTCTCTGCAGTAGGGTTGCCGCATGGCTGAGCGTCCTGAGACACGGGTTCTCACCGGCCCGGACCTCAAGGCCTTCTACAAGGCGTTGTCCAACCCGGTGCGCCGAGACATCCTGAGCTATCTCGGCGAGCACGGCGAGGCGAACTCGACCAGCGTCGCCAAGGCGCTCGGCGAGAGCACCGGCACCACCAGCTACCACCTGCGCAAGCTCGCGGATCTCAACCTGATCGCCGAGATCGAAGAGAAGTCCAGCGGCCGTGAACGCTGGTGGAAGTCGCTGATGACGGATATTTTCACGCCTCCAGGGCTCGTCATGACGGCCGACGAACGGGAAGCGGCGGTGAAGATCGGCGCGCTCAAGATGACGCAAGATCTGAGTCTCGTCGTGAGTGCGTACACCGGCTACGACAACTCGGCGGGCTGGAACCAGATCCAGCGCTCCGGCCTGTGGATGACCAAGGATCAGGTGGCGGCGTTCGTCGAGGAGTACCAGACGCTCCTGCGCAAGTACGCGACCGAACCGGGGGATCGTCCTTCCGGCTCCCGCAACATGGCCGTCCGCCTTGTTGTGCTGCCCGACCAGGAGCGTCCCCAGCTCATGCTGCCTACCGAAGCGGACGACGTCTAGCGCCGTACATCGATCAGCTGCGCGGGCTGAGGCGCTGGGCGTCAGCTCAGGGCGGCCTCGCCCGTGTGGACCGCTCGCAGGGCTCGCTCGACGGTTTCCTCGTTTTCGCCGACCGGGGCCACGTAGTCGAGGACGCCCCGGGCGGCCTCGTCGCCGAGGGTGCGGGTGATGATCCACGTGCCGAGGTACTGGGACGCCAGGCAGCCGCCCGCCGTGGCGATGTTGCCCTCGGCGTGGAAGGGGACGTCCAGGACGGTGACGCCGCCGGCTTCGACGAAGGGGCGGGTCTTGATGTCCGTGCAGGCGGGCATGTCGTCGAGCAGCCCGAGCTTGGCGAGGACCAGTGCGCCGGAGCACTGGGCGCCGATCAGCTGGTGTGACGGGTCGAGGGGGAGCCTGGAGATCAGGTGGTCGTCGGCGACGACGTCGCGTGTCTTCACGCCGCTGCCGATCAGTACGACGTCGGCTTCCGTCACGAATTCCATCGGGCGCTGGCCGGTGACCTCGACGCCGTTCATGGAGGTGATGACCGGCGTCGGCGTCGTGATGAACGCCTCCAGGCCGTCCTTGCGACACCGGTTGATCAGCGCCGAGGCGATGAAGCTGTCGAGTTCGTTGAATCCGTCAAAGGTGACCACGGCTACCTGCTGCATGACATCTACCTCGACCTTGACGACGGCAGGGTGGCTCAGCCTCTCAGGCGCGCTGTGGTCGGGGCGCGGGCCAATTGGTGGGTGGTGGCCCTTTCGGTAGCGGTCCTGCAGCGGTCCTGTAGCACTCCGGGCAGTCCGGGCACTCCGGGCGGTCCTTAAGACGTCTTTAGGACTTACGCTGAAAGTGTCCGCAGCGGCCGCACGACCGAGGACGGTGAGCGCCCATGGCCAAGTACGAGCAGATCGCGGATGCCCTTCGTCAGAGCATCCGCGCAGGTCAGCTTGGACCCGGGGAGCGGCTTCCGGCTGAGGACAAGCTTGCGGCGCGGTATCGGACGAGTGTGCCGACGCTGCAGCGGGCGCTGTCGGAGCTGGTGGCCGAGGGGCTGATCGACAGGCGGCATGGGGTGGGGACGTTCGTACGGACCCCGCGCCGGCGGGTCGAGCGGAGCAACGAGCGGCACCAGTGGGAGAAGGACCGGGCCCGCCGGTCCAGGGCGGAGCGGCTGCGGACCGGGTCGACCGAGCACGACACCGGGCTGGAGGTCGGTGACCTGGCCTTTCACGCCGAGTACCGCGATGCGAAGGCCGATGAGGACCTGGCGTCGGTCTTCGGGATCCCCTTGGGCACGCGGCTGCTGGAGCGGATCTACCGCACCAACTGCCGCGAGGAGGACGCGCCGTTCGCGCTCGTACACTCCTACCTGGTCCACGATGTCGTGGCCGTCAACCCCGACCTGCTCGACGCCGCCCATGAGCCCTGGCCCGGCGGCACGCAGAATCAGCTCTACACGATCGGCATCGAGCTGGACCGCATAGCGGAACGGATCACGGCCCGGCCGCCGACGGTGGAGGAGGCGGAGGCGCTCGGCCTCAAGAAGGGAGTGTCGGTGATCGTTCTCCGGAAGATCTGCACGGACATCGGCGATCGGGTCGTCGAGGTCTCCGACGTGACGCTGTGCGGAGACCGTACGGAACTCGTCTTCACCACGCCCCTGAAGAGGTGGTGACCATGCCGAACACGATCACCGTCATCACCGCGGTGCACGCCCCTGGGGCCGCGCATCTGCCGGACGCCCACAAGTCGTTGTGCGAGCAGGAGCTGCCGGACGGCTGGGACTGGCAGTGGGTGATCCAGGAGGACGGCGAGACCGACGCCGTACGTCCTTACGTCCCTGATGACGCCCGCGTCAGCTTCGGTCAGGGGCGGGCCGGCCGGGCCGCGATGGCACGCATGATGGGGCTCTCCCGTGCCGAGGGCGCGTACATCAAGGTGCTGGACGCCGACGACATGCTCACCCCCGGCGCCCTCGCCCGCGACCTCCGCGCGCTCACCGACCACCCCGACCTCGGCTGGGCCACCTCCCGCGCCCTGGATCTGCTGCCCGACGGCTCCACCGTCGGCTTCGAGGGGGACCCGCCGCAGGGGCCCGTCGCACGCGGCGCGGTTCTCGAGTTCTGGCGGGCGAACGACTATCGCGCCCAGGTTCACCCCGCCACCCTCTTCGTACGCCGGGACCTGCTCCTCGCCCTCGGCGGCTGGATGGCCCTCCCCGCCTCCGAGGACACCGGCCTCCTCATGGCCCTCAACGCGGTCAGCCGCGGCTGGTTCACCGCCGAGACGGGTCTGCTCTACCGCAAGTGGCCCGGCCAGGTCACCAGCCAGTCCGCCCACACCGACGCGGCCGAGCGCGCTGCACGCTTCGCGGTGGTCGAGGCGCGGGCGCGGGTCCTGGCCGCCATGGACGGCTGGCGCTACGACACACGCTGAAAACCCGCTCGCCGCCGCCGATGAGTTTGTGCGGCCTCCCCGGTCTGAGAGGAGGAAGAGCTCACCGACCGCATCCCACGGAGGGGCATCATGAGGAAGATCACCGCCAGCCTGTTCATCTCGCTCGACGGGGTCGTGGAGGCGCCCGACCAGTGGCACTTCCCCTACTTCAACGACGAGATGGGCGCCGCCGTCGACGCGGTCCTCGGCGCGTCCGACACCCTCCTCATCGGCCGCAAGACCTACGACAGCTTCGCCGGAGCCTGGCCGGACCGCGAGGCGGCGGGCGGTGAGGACGCCCACTTCGCCAAGAAGCTCGGCGACGCCCGCAAGATCGTCCTGTCGCGCCAGGACCTCAGCTTCACCTGGCGGAACTCCGAGCTGCTCAAGGGCGACTTCGCGGACGCCGTCACCGCGCTGAAGAACGAACCGGGCGGGGACATCGCCCTCAGCGGCTCGGTCTCCGTCGTCCGGCAGCTCATGGCGCACGGCCTGCTGGACGAGCTGCACCTGCTGGTCCACCCGATCGCCGTCCGCAAGGGCATGCGGCTGTTCGACGAGGCCGAGACCACGATCCCGCTGAAGCTGCTCTCCTCCGCCACGTTCAGCACCGGTGTGCTGCACCTCGTCTACGCCCCGGCCGAGTCCACCGCCGACGCCACCTACGAGGACGCCAAGACCCACCTGCCCCAGGGCGAGCAGTAGGCGCCCTCGGACGACCAGTAGGCGCCCCCAGCGACCAGTAGACGCCCCCGGACGACCAGTAGGCGCCCGAGTCCTCAGGGCAGGGTCTCCGCGTCGACCCGGGAGAAGACCAGGTCGCTCTCCTCCGTGACCGGCCCCCGCCAGCGGACCGGAACCTCCGGTGCGCGCCGCAGGGCGTCGGGGTAGCTGCCTGCCGCGTAGTCGTTGGGCAGGCGGTAGACGTGGAAGCCGTGGCCCTTGAGAGTGGTCAGCAGGTCTTCGACGGAGTCGCCCAGGTCGGACATGCGCTGGGGGGTGACCTCGACGGTCAGTTCGGCGTCGGGGCGCAGTTTGTCGAGGAGGGGGACGAGGCCGCGGATCACGCTGCCCTCCGCGCCCTCCACGTCGATCTTGATGACCCGGGCGTTGGTGATCTCGTCGTCCGTGAGGAGGTCGGGCAGGGGCTGGGCCGCGATCTCGAAGGTGGACTCGGCGGGGCCGTCGTAGGGGACGACGCTGTTGGCGCCCATGTTGCGGGAGCTGGCGAGGATGAAGGTCAGCTGCTCGTCGCGGTCGGAGACGGCCGTGTTGAGGGCGCGGATGTTGGTGCGGTCGTTGCGCCGGGCGTGGCGCTGGAGGAGCTGGTGGAACGTCGGTGAGGCCTCGATCGCCACCACGGTCCCGCTGCGCCCGACGAGGGGGGAGGCGAGGAGGCTGTAGTAGCCGATGTTGGCCCCGACGTCCACGAAGACGTCCCCGGGCTTCAGCCGGCGCTGGAGCCACCGCGTCATATGGGGCTCCCAGACGCCGAAGAGGTAGAGGTACCGCTGGATGAGGTCCTGGGTGTCGACGGCGAAGGTGGCGCCGAAGCGCGTACGGGCCAGGCGGTGCAGGGGACGGTCCCGCAGGGCGGCGTTGAGGTGGCGCTCGACCAGGGCCCGCTTTCCGGCGCTCCAGGGCGCGTGGCGTACGTACTCACGGCCGAGGTCGAGAGCGGCCTGGTCGAGCCTGCGGATCACGGGGTCTCCAGGTGGGGAGGTGTCTTCTTGTATGCGGGGTGCGGGGTGCGGGGTGCGGGGTGCGGTCTCGTGCGCTGTCGCGCCACCGCACCGGTGCCCAGTGTCCCCCGGACATGGCCCCGGACATGCCCTGGACATCGCCCGGACATGGAAGCGCCCGACCGCTGGCGACGGGGGATGCACCAGCGGTCGGGCTGTACCTAAGAGTAACGCGGCCACCGGGATGGGGAAGCCGACTCCTCCCTCACGGGAGCAGTTGTGACCGCGATCACGCAACGTTCGCGCAACGTCGTTACCGACCGCACGGAGGCGCATACGAGAGCCGGGGGAGGTATTCGTCCCATTTCTCCGGGGTCAGCACACCTCGCGTCATCGAGCAGATGCGACGCACCGCCTCGTCCACGTCCAGGCTCCACAGCCGGACCGTGTCCGCGCCGCTGGACACCCCGAGCATCCGGCTGTGCGGGCTGAACGACAGGAAATTGCCGGTCTTGGCGTTGGGGCTCAGCGACTGGCCGATGGACGTGGCCTTGGACGGGACGGTGACATCCCACAGCCGGACCGCGTTGTCGTTGCCGCCGCTCGCGAGCGTGTTTCCGTCCTGGCTGAAGGTCAGCGACACGATCGCGTCGGTGTGGCCGGTGAGCGGGGAGCGCAGCCGGGTCACCCTGCCGGGGTCGGTGACGTCCCACAGCCGGACCGTGTTGTCGTCGCTGCCGCTGGCCAGCGTATGGCCGTCCGGGGTGAAGACGAGCGCGTTGACGGGTCCGAGGTGGCCCGTGACCGGCCCGCCCCGTGGGGTGGCGTGGCGCGGGTCGGTCACCTTCCACAGTCGGATGGTGTTGTCCGCGCTGCCGCTGGCCAGCGTGCGGCCGTCCGGGCTGAAGACGAGGGAGTTGACGTAGCCCCGGTGGCCGGTGAGCGGTTTGCCGAGCCGGCGGACGTGCGACGGGTCGCTGACGTTCCACAGCTGGATGGTGTCGTCGTTGTACGCGGTCGCCATCATGCGCCCGTCCGGTGTGAAGCCCAGCGCGCCCGCGAACCTGGTCCGCAGGGGGAGGGGCGGCTTGTACGGAACGGGCCGGGTCGGATCGGTGACGTTCCACAGCCGCACCTGGCGGTCTCCGGTCATCATCGCGAGGGTGTGGCCGTCCGGGGTGAACGTCAGCTCCCGCACCGTGCCCTCCCCGGGGTCGAACGGCTCGCCCAGCGGCACCGGCCGGTTGGGATCCTTCACGTTCCACAGCCGGACCTTCTCGTCGCGCCCGGCCGTGGCGAGCACCCGCCCGTCCGGCCGGAACACCCCGATCCGGCCGACCATGTCCGACGTCGGGATCGACCACAGCCGGACCGTGTTGTCGCCGCTCCCGGTGGCGAGGGTCCGCCCGTCCGGGCTGAAGCCCAGGGCGTACATCTCGCCGCTGCTCCCCGCGAGCGGCTCGCCTACCTGCGACGGGTACGCCGGATCGCTGACGTTCCACAGACTCGCCGTACTGTCCTGGCTGGCGGCGGCGAGCATGGATCCGTCCGGGCTGAAGGACACCGACCAGATGGGGCCGATGTGCCCGGTGAGCGGCGAGCCCAGCGGCTCCGCGTGACGCGGATCGCCGACGTCCCACAGCCGGATGGTGTTGTCCGCGCTGCCGCTGGCGAGGGTCCGGCCGTCCGGGCTGAACGCCACGGAGTGGATCAGATCCTTGTGGCCGGTCAGCACCTTGCCGATCCGCTTCGGACGGCGCGGATCGGCCATGTTCCACAGCCTGATCGACGCATCGTCGCCCCCGGCGGCCAGCGTCCGCCCGTCGGGGCTGAACGCCACGGAGCGCACGGCGGCGGTGGCGCCGGTCAGCGCGCCGATCGCCTTCGGCCGGTCCGGGCGCCTCATGTCCCAGAGGCGCACGACGCGACCTTCCGTGGCGGTGGCCAGCGTGCGCCCGTCCGGGCTGAAGGCGAGCAGATAGATCGTGCCGTCGTGGTGGGAGAGGGGCGCGCCGAGCGGGCGCGGATGGCGGGGGTCCCGTACGTCCCACAGCCGGATCGTGCCGTCGTCACCCGCGCTGGCGAGGGTGCGGCCGTCCGGGCTGAAGACCGCGCTGCTCACCCAGCTCTTATGGCCGGTGAGGGGCTTGCCCAGCGGTTTGGGGCGGGTCCGGTCCTTCACGTCCCACAGCCGGACGGTCCGGTCGTAGCTGGCGGTGGCCAGCAGCCGCCCGTTCGGGCTGAACGAGGTGAGGTAGACGGCGCCGGTGTGGCCGTGCAGCGGCGTGGCCAGCGGCGCGTTCACCACCGACAGCAGCCGGTTCCTGGTGGCCTCGTCGTGCGGCCGCAAGTCGTGTGCCACCAGGGCGAGCTGGGCGGACAGCGACGGATCCGTGTTCTGGTAGCGATCGGCCTCGGTGACCACCTGCTCGAACACCGCGTCGTCCCGCTGCTGCCACGCGACCACCGCCGTACCGGCGGCCAGCACCGCCAGTACGACCAGAGCCGACACCGCGCCACGGCGGAGCCACACCGTGCGCTTGCGCAGCCGGACCGAGGCGGCGAGGAACTCCACCGCGCTACGGGTCAGATAGGTGCCGCCCGCGGTCTTCGCCCAGGTGTGGGCCTGCTCCAGCCGGGAGCCCCGGTAGAGCACGGACGAGTCGCGGTTCGAGCCCTCCCAGGACCGGCCGTCCTCCTCCAGCCGCTGGCGCACCAGATGGTCGTTGCGGTCCTCGTCGATCCAGTCGCGCAGCCGTGGCCAGGCGTGGAGCAGCGCCTCATGAGTGATCTCCACGGTCTCGGCGTCGAGCGTCACCAGGCGGGCGCGGACCAGCGTTTCGAGCGATTCCTCCGTCTTGCCCGGATCCGTCGACTCCCTCGCCAGCTGGTGCCGCGTCCCCCGTCTGCGGGTGGCCTGGGTGTCCTCGCCCAGCCGGACCAGCCGGAGGAGCAGCAGCCTCGCGGCCGTGCGCGCCTCGGAGTCGAGGCTGGACCAGGCCCGCTCGGCGGTCGCCGCCACCGCCCCCTGGATGCCGCCCGCCGCGCGGTAACCGGCCAGCGTCAGCCGTCCGCCCTTCCGTCGCTGCCAGGTGGCGAGCAGGGCGTGGGAGAGGAGCGGCAGTACGCCCGCGTCATGCGTCCCACGGGGGCCGTCGGCGCTCACCTCCCGGACGATCAGCTCCGCGAGCCCGGGTTCGAGCTCGAGGCCCACCGCCTTGGCCGGGCCGGTCACCGCCTCGCGCAACTCGGCGGCGGTCAGCGGCCCGAGCACCATGTGCCGGTGCTGGAGCGCGTCGGCCAGTTCGGGGTAGGCCAGGCACTGCTCGTAGAAGTCCGCGCGGATGCCGAGGACGACGAGCACGGGGGGCGGCTCGCCGGGGCCGGCGGGGGTGCAGGCGGCGTGGAGGAGCTGGATGAACGTACGCCGGTCGGCCTCGTCGGAGCCGAGGGTGAACGCCTCCTCGAACTGATCCACGATCACGACGGGGCGGGTGTCGGAGGACGACGTCTCGCGGTCCGCCCACGCGGTGACGGCCGCGCGGACCGCGTGGGTGAATTGCGGGGTGCCGGGCGCGGCGGCTGGTTCGTGTATGGCTGGATTATTTACTGCCGGTTTGTCTGCTGTACGCGCGTCTGCTGTACGCGCGTCTGTTGGCAGGGCGTCTGCTGGCGGGGCGTCTGTTGTCGGTGCGTCTGCTGGTCGTCCGTCAGCCGTCCGTTCGTCCGCGTCCGGTTCTGGCTGGTCCGGTTCCGGCTGGTCCGGTTCCGGTTGCTCCGCCGTGGGGACCACGCGCGCGAGTTCGGGGATGTGGCGGGCCAGCTCCGTGAGCGGGTCGCCGCCCGGGACGAGTTGCAGTACGCCCCTCGACCGGCCGTCCCCGTCGCCCGGCGCCCCGGTGCGCAGCGCGGGCACCAGACCGGCGTTCAGCAGCGAGGACTTCCCCGCCCCCGAAGCGCCCACGAGCACGACCAGGCCGCCCGTCTTCTCCGCCGCGTGCAGCTGGGTGACGAGGGCGTCCGTGCTCCGCTCCCGGCCGAAGAACCACCGGGCGTCCTGCCGGCGGTACGAGGCCAGGCCCCGGTACGGGCATACGCCGCCGGGGACCGTCGGACCCTCGGCCGGGGGCCCTTCCTCCTCTTCCGCGGCCGGCGTGGGGCGTTCGCCGACCGGGTCGGCCAGCGCACGCTCCCACAGCCGTTGCCAGCGGGCCATGTCGTACAGGCCCGGGGACACCGGTACGGGCCGCGAGCGCCGTGCGTCGGGTATCAGGACGTGCAGGACGGCCGCGAGGGCGGCGAACTGGGCGGGTACGTTCTTTGCTCGTCGCCAGTCGCTGATCCGCTGGGCGGAGACCCGTACGGGACGCCCCCGCTCATCGGTCCGCTGGAGTCGGACGACTGCCTCGGCCACGCTCTTGAGGGGAGGATTACCGGCCTCCCTGTACAGCAGTGCGAGGCGTTCCGCGAAGGCTATGCGTGCCCCCGAGTCGGAACTCAAGGTCTCCACTCCTTACTTCCCCCGCGCTGGACATCCGGACCGGAAAACTCACTTTATATGGCTGACCAGCGGAGAAACCGGCGGCGTGATACCGGAACCTCCTCGGTGGGAGGCACAGCTGGCAGGATCATGGCGCGATAGCGCATCCACCACGAGCCGTCCAGCCAGGCCATCAGCTCAGCGCACGGAGAGACAACCCATGGCACCGCATGTTCTCGGTCAGCTTTCGTCGCGGTCACGAGACGGCGGTCGCGGGCGCGTCGCGTGAGCCCCGGAGATCCGTGAAGCCGGTCCCATCGGGGACGGCGGTCGCATCGACCACGGATCCGGCCCCTGATCCGCAGCCGTACGGCGCGGGTCGGCACCGCTCCAGCGTTCGGCACCGGTCCCCACGAGGGGAGGGACCGGCGCCGGACGTTGTGGCGGTTCTGCCGTCTCTGCTACGTCGTCTGTCTGATACGTCGTCTGTCTGAGCGCACGCGTCAGCCGAGCGCGCGTCAGCCTGGCGCGTACGTGAGCCGGGCGGCGTGTGTCACCGGGGCGCGGCGGGCCAGTCGTCGGGACCGCCGCCGTGCCATTCGATCAGCTCGGGGTTGTCGAGGGGCGCGTCCTCTTCCATCACACCCGCGCGGTGCAGGAGCCGCCGGAGCTCGTCCGGGCTCACCACCACTCCGACGTCGGCGCCGTCGATCAGCACACGACGGCGACCGTCCAGCGGTTCGTCCACCACGACGCGAGGCGGGGCCGGGGTCTTGTCCTCCATAGGACCAGGCTCGCCGCTCACGGCGTCGACCGCACCTCGGGCGGGACGTGCCGACGAAACCGTGGCCGACGCGCGAGGGCCTGGGACCGGTCATCGGTCCCAGGCCCTCTGTCATACGGGTCGTACATACGGGTCGTATCGGTCGAGCGGGTCGAGCCGGTCGCGCCGGTCAGCCGCAGTTGCCGCCGCACTGGCACGGGCCGCCGGACTGACAGCCGCAGCCGCAGCCCGAGCCGCAGCCGCATGCGCCGACGGAGTGGGTCGGAGCGGGTTCGGGCTTGGAGAGGTCCGCTTCGGGCTTGGAGAGGTCCGCCATGCGTCTCCTCCTCGGGAGGGGTCACGTCACCTGCTGCTCATGGTGCCGATGACCCGGCGGCCGAGCGCAGGGGCGCGTCGACGGCGCTTTGGTGCACAACGTCGCATATGCTCACACTCCGTAGCCGTTCGCGCCCTTCGACGGTCACGGCCCCGTTTACGGTCACGCCCCTTCCCCGGTCACGCCCCTTCGACATCCCCCTGCAGGGACAACTCGTCGGCGTGCTCACCGGTGACCAGGTAGACCACGCGCTTGGCGACCGAGACCGCGTGGTCCGCGAACCGCTCGTAGTAGCGGCCGAGCAGCGTGACATCCACGGCCGTCTCGATGCCGTGCTTCCAGCGGTCGTCCATCAGGTGCTGGAAGAGGGCGCGGTGCAGGGTGTCCATCGCGTCGTCGTCCTGCTCCAGCTGGAGCGCGAGGTCGACGTCCTTGGTGATGATGACCTCGGCGGCCTTCGCCATCAGCCGCTGGGCGAGCTGGCCCATCTCCAGGATCGTGGCGTGCAGGTCGTGCGGCACGGCCGAGTCCGGGAAGCGGAGCCGGGCCAGCTTGGCGACGTGCTGTGCGAGGTCGCCGGAGCGCTCCAGGTCGGCGCTCATCCGCAGGCTGGTCACGACTATCCGCAGATCGGTGGCGACCGGCTGCTGCCGGGCGAGCAGGGCTATCGCCCGTCCCTCCAGATCCCGCTGCAGATCATCGACCTTCTCATCGGCGGCGATGACGCTCTCGGCGAGCTTGAGGTCCGCGTCGAGAATGGCAGTGGTGGCACGGCCGATGGCCGAACCGACGAGCCGGGCCATGTCGACCAGGCCGTCCCCGATCGAATCAAGCTCCTCGTGGTACGCGTCCCGCATCACTGACCTCTTTCACTGACTCTCGGTGACGATCTTTGACAGGCTCTGACAGGTTTCCTGGCAGTCTCCGTGGCTCATGCCCCGGGGCCCCACACTTCCACGCTCCGGCCGAAACGCGTCCGCTTCCGGCATCGGGCGTTAATCACACCTGATGCACAGGTGAACTCTCGGCAACGCGGCCCCGGCTGCCCCGTGTGACGCCCGCTCGACGAAACGTCCGGAGTGAACCGATACCGACTCCTCGGTGAACTCTCGGCAACGTCTGACCGAGGGGATCGTCACGGGGCTGTGGAGGGGTCTCGCCGCCCGCATAACCTGGATGCATGAACGTGAACGCGGCGATCGCCGCAGTGGCGGCGCTCGCCGGGTTGTGCACCGGCGTCATCGCCATGCTGGCGTTCCGCTGGAGCGAGCGTGAACAGGCGAAGCCTACGCGCTCCTCGCTGCATACCGACGCCGTGCTGCCGCCCGGCGTGGACACCGTGCTTTCGGTCCTGCGTTCCTCGGCCGTCGTCCTCGACGAAGCGGACGCCGTCGTCAAGGCGAGCTCGGCCGCGTACGCGCTGGGCCTGGTGCGCGGCGGCAAGCTGGCCGTCGAGCCGATGCTGGCGATGGCCCGCGACACCCGGCGGGACGGCGAGATCCGGCAGATCGAGCTCGATCTGCCGCGCCGCGGCACCGGCCGGGGCGGCGACGCGCTCGCCGTCTCCGCCAGAGTGGCCCCACTGGGCTCCCGGCTGGTCCTGCTGCTCGTCGAGGACCTCACCGAGGCCCGCCGGATCGAGGCCGTACGACGCGACTTCGTCGCCAACGTCAGCCATGAGCTCAAGACCCCGGTCGGCGCGCTGTCCCTGCTGTCCGAGGCCGTGATGGACGCGTCCGACGACCCGGAGGCGGTCACCCGCTTCGCCGGGCGGATGCAGGTCGAGGCCACCCGCCTGACCAGCCTGGTCCAGGAGCTCATCGACCTCTCCCGGGTGCAGAACGACGACCCGCTGGAGGACGCCGAGCCGGTCCGGGTGGACGAGCTCGTCGCCGAGGCCATCGACCGGTGCCGTCACCAGGCGGGCACCAAACAGATCACGATGGCCACGGGCGGCACCGCCGATCTGCACGTCTGGGGCAACCGCGGCCAGTTGGCCGCCGCGCTCGGCAATCTCGTCGAGAACGGGGTCAACTACAGCCCGGCCCGCACCCGCGTCGGCATCGCCGCCCGCCGCATCCCCGCGACCGGCGGCGACCTGATCGAGATCGCCGTGACCGACCAGGGCATAGGCATCTCCGAGAAGGACCGCGAGCGGATCTTCGAGCGCTTCTACCGAGTCGACCCCGCCCGCTCGCGGCAGACCGGCGGAACCGGGCTCGGGCTCGCCATCGTCAAGCATGTGGCCGCCTCGCACGGCGGGGAGGTGACCGTGTGGAGCGCCGAGGGACAGGGCTCCACCTTCACCCTGAGACTCCCGGAAGCCGGTGCGGCGCGGGACCGGGACCGCTCGCGGAGCGAGACACGCGAGTCGAGCGAGTCGTACGACACCGGAGACCTCGATGGCGAGGACCAAGGCCGGCCGTACGAGACCTTCACCAATGAACCACTCTCAGCCCCGGAGGTCCTTCCGTGACCCGAGTTCTGGTCGTCGAGGACGAGGAATCGTTCAGCGACGCGCTGTCGTACATGCTTCGCAAGGAGGGATTCGAGGTCGCGATCGCGACTACGGGCCCCGAGGGGCTCGATGAGTTCGAGCGGAACGGCGCCGACCTGGTGCTGCTCGACCTGATGCTGCCGGGCCTGCCCGGTACGGAGGTCTGCCGCCAGCTGCGCGGCCGGTCCAATGTCCCGGTGATCATGGTGACCGCCAAGGACAGCGAGATCGACAAGGTGGTCGGGCTGGAAATAGGCGCCGACGACTATGTGACCAAGCCCTTCTCCTCGCGCGAGCTGGTCGCCCGGATCAGAGCCGTGCTGCGCCGCCGCGGCGAGCCGGAGGAGGTCACCCCGGCCGCCCTGGAGGCCGGACCGGTCCGGATGGACGTCGACCGGCACGTGGTCACGGTCGGCGGCGGCAAGGTGGACCTCCCGCTGAAGGAGTTCGACCTGCTGGAGATGTTGCTCCGCAACGCGGGCCGGGTGCTGACCCGTATGCAGCTGATCGACCGCGTCTGGGGCGCGGACTACGTGGGCGACACCAAGACCCTCGACGTCCACGTCAAGCGCCTCCGGGCGAAGATCGAGCCTGATCCGGGCGCGCCTCGGTACCTGGTGACGGTGCGGGGTCTGGGCTACAAGTTCGAGCCGTAAAACCGGGTCTGTGTCCCGGAATGCCGGACGGAGTGGGGGGCCACGTCGCCGTCGGGCGGAGGGGGGTTCTGGGGCTAGCGCGGGGTGG
>NZ_JBHYVB010000245.1:13404-15025 GCF_042750115.1 Streptomyces sp. NPDC059455 | reverse complement strand
CCCGCCGCGCCCCGCGGCCCCCCCCCCGGTGTCAACACCGCGTGGAGCGCAGCCACTGCTCCACGCTCGCGATGTGCACCGTCGCCCAGGACCGTGCCGCCTCCGCGTCACGGTCCCGCAGGGCGGCCAGGATCGCCCGGTGCTCATGGAGGGTGCGGCTGACCGCGTCCTCCTGTGTCAGACCGCGCCACACCCGGGCCCGGGTGGTGGGCCCGGAGAGCCCGTCGAGCAGCGAGCAGAGCACCGAGTTGCCCGAGGACTGGACGATGCCGCGGTGGAACTCCAGATCGCAGGCGACCAGCTCCTCCACGGACGGCTCCTGCCCGAGCGCGTCCAGCTGCTCCTGGAGCCGGTCCAGCTCGGCGTCGCTGATCCGGGTGGAGGCCAGCGCCGTGGCCGCGGGCTCCAGGATCCGCCGCACCGCCAGGAACTCCAGCACCGTGTCATCGCGGTGGAAGTCCACCACGAAGCTCAGCGCCTCCAGCAGCAGTTGGGGGTCGAGGCTGGTCACATAGGTGCCGTCGCCCTGCCGTACGTCGAGGATCCGGATCAGCGACAGCGCCCGGACGGCCTCGCGCAGCGAGTTGCGCGACAGCCCCAGATCGGCGGCCAGCTCGCTCTCCTTGGGGAGCCGGTCACCGGGGCGCAGCGCACCCGAGACGATCATGCCCTTGATTTTTTCGATCGCCTCGTCGGTGACCGCCATGGTGGACCTCCCCGGGCCAAACATCCGATGTATCAGGTCCATTATGACGTGCTTGAACCGGCGGCGTCTGCCGGGGACGCCGCCGGTCCACTGTGACCTTTTACCAGGAGGGCCCGAAGCGGGCTCAGAGCCGTTTCATCGGATGGCTCAGAAGGTGAACGGCCCCGGGGACTGCGGCGAGGTGGCGGTGCAGTTCACCGTGATCAGACCGAAGATGACCAGCTTGAGCGACTTGGCCTCCAGGACGTCGCCCGCGGCCACCGTGCCCTTGAGCGGGCCGGTGGTCACATCGGAGCCGGTCGGGATCGCCGGGTTGGAGCTCCCGGTGAAGGTCTTGGTTCCGCCGCCCTTCTTCGACAGCGTCAGCGTCGAGCTCACCGAGCCCGCCGGAACGTCGATCGGGGCCTTGATCGCCCCCGAGGACAGGGTGATGGTCGCGGCGGTGCCGCTCTGTGTGGCGGTCAGGCTGGCCAGGCCCGACCCGTACGTCCCGCAGTCGGCCGTGAGGGTGGCGGTCGTGGGGGTGACCGCGGTCGCGGTCGGTGCCAGCGCCAGCGCGCCGGCGGCCAGTGCTGCTGTTCCCATTGCCGTGCTGATCCCGAGCTTGATCCGTCTCATGGGATTGCCTTCCGGAGTGGGGGAAAGTGCGGCTGATGTGTGGGGGGTTCCCGCCCGTCATCCACGGGCGATGTCATTGATGCGCGCACCGGCGAAGAAGGCAAGAGCGATTCAGCTGATTTTTAACGCGCGAGTAAGTTCGCGGCTCGCGGCAGACCGGCCGTCAACTGCCCCCGACGCGCGGCGAGTTCGTGAGATCTCGGAACGGCCCCGGCCGCGCTCCGCGGGGCGGATGGGGGCAATTTGCGGTAGCGGCGGGGCGGGGGGGGGTGGGGTGGGAGCTCCGCGCGCGCGCCG
>NZ_JBHYVB010000245.1:0-13394 GCF_042750115.1 Streptomyces sp. NPDC059455 | reverse complement strand
CAGCCCGGGGGGCGGGGGGCGGACCCGTTCCCACTCCCCGGCCCCCCCGGACCTGGGAAGGCGGCCCCGCGGGGGTCAGGGTCGCTTGGCCAGCAGATCCTCGACCCGGCTCCGGATGTCCTCGGAGTCCAGGCCGCGGATGGTCAGGGTGGTGCGGCGGCGCAGCACGTCGTCCGCCGTGCGCGCCCACTCGTAGTCCCGGGCGTAGACGACCTGCGCCCAGATCTCCGGGGCGTCCGGGTGGACGCGCTCGGCGAGCGCCGGGTCGCCGGCGGCCAGCCGGGCGATGTCGAAGGAGAGCGAGCCGTAGTGGGTCGCCAGATGGCGGGCGGTGTCGGCGGCCATGCGCGGGCCGGGGGTGCCGCCGTCCACCAGCAGCCGGTGCTCGACGGCGTGCGGATTGGCCAGGCCCGGCAGCGGCATGTGCCGGGGCAGCAGCTTGACCGGCTCCATGTCGTCGGCGAGCGGACGGCCCGGCAGCTCGGCCAGCTTCTGCATCACGGTGCGGCCGATGTGGCGGAAGGTGGTCCACTTGCCGCCGGCTATGGAGAGCATCCCGCCCTTGCCCTCGGTGACCACGGTCTCCCGCTTGGCCTTGGCGGTGTCGCCCGGCCCGCCGGGCAGCACCCGCAGACCCGCGAAGGAGTAGGTGATCAGATCGCGGGAGAGCTGCTGGTCGCGGATGGAGAAGGCGGCCTCGTCCAGGATCTGGGAGATGTCCGCCTCGTTGACCGCGACATCGGCCGGGTCGCCCTCGAACTCCTCGTCCGTGGTGCCCAGCAGCAGCATGTCCTCCCAGGGGAGGGCGAAGGTGATGCGGTACTTGTCGATCGGGGTGGCCAGCGCCGCCCGCCAGGGGGAGGTGCGCTTGAGGACCAGGTGCGCGCCCTTGGACAGCCGGATCGACGGCGCCGCGCCCGGGTCCTCCATCCGGCGCAGATGGTCCACCCAGGGGCCGGTGGCGTTGAGCACCAGACGGGCGCCGACCCCGAACTCGGTGCCGTCGGTGCGGTCCCTGAGCTCGGCGCCGGCGACCCGGCCGTCGTTCTTGCGCAGGCCGACGACCTCGGCGTGGTTGAGGACGGTGGCGCCCGCCTCCACGGCCGCCCGGACCGTCATCAGGGCCATGCGGCTGTCGTTCATCTGGCCGTCGCCGTAGACCGCGACCGCCTTGAGGCCCTCGGTGCGCAGTTCGGGGACGTCGCGCGCGGCCCGCTCGGCGCCGATCACATGGCCCACGCCGTCACGGAAGGCCGAGAGCGCCGAGTAGGCGAAGACGCCCGCGCCCAGCTTGGCCGCGCCGTGCGGACCGCCCTTGTAGACCGGCAGGTAGAAGGTGAGGGGGTTGGACAGGTGCGGGGCGACGGTACGGGAGACCGCGCGCCGCTCGAAGTGGTTCTCGGCGACCAGCTTGACCGCGCCCGTCTGAAGGTAGCGCAGGCCGCCGTGGAGCAGCTTGGAGGAGGCCGAGGAGGTGGCACCGGCGAAGTCACCGGCGTCCACCATCGCCACCCGCAGCCCGGACTGCGCGGCGTGCCAGGCAGTGGTGATGCCCAGGATGCCGCCGCCGATCACCAGGAGGTCGTACGTCGCCTTGGAGAGCTGTTCCCGGGTTTCGGCTCGGCTCGGGTTCGAACCGGCAGCCGGGTGCGTTCCGAGGGAGGACGGAACGCTCTGCAGGGTGGTCATTGATTACTCCTCGTCTTCGATCCAGCTCATGGTCCGCTGCACGGCCTTGAGCCAGCTCTTGTACTCGCGGTCGCGGACGTCCGCGTCCATTCGGGGGGTCCATTCGGCCGCCCGGCGCCAGTTCGCGCGCAGGGCGTCGGTGTCCGGCCAGAAGCCGACGGCGAGACCGGCGGCGTAGGCGGCGCCGAGGCAGGTGGTCTCGGCGACCATCGGGCGCACCACGGGTGCGTCCAGGGCGTCCGAGAGGGTCTGCATCAGGAGGTTGTTGGAGGTCATACCGCCGTCGACCTTGAGCGAGGTGAGCTCGACCCCGGAGTCCTTGGTCATCGCGTCGACGATCTCGCGGGTCTGCCAGGCGGTCGCCTCGAGCACGGCACGGGCGATGTGCGCCTTGGTGACGTAGCGGGTCAGGCCCGCGATCACACCGCGCGCGTCGGACCGCCAGTACGGGGCGAACAGGCCCGAGAAGGCGGGTACGAAGTACGCGCCGCCGTTGTCCTCGACCGAGCTCGCGAGGGTCTCGATCTCGGCGGCGCTGTTGATCAGACCCATCTGGTCCCGCATCCACTGCACCAGCGAACCGGTGACCGCGATCGAGCCCTCCAGGGCGTAGACCGGCTTCTCGTCGCCGATCCGGTAGCCGACGGTGGTCAGCAGCCCGTTGTAGGAGTTGACCGGCTTCTCGCCGGTGTTCATCAGCAGGAAGGTGCCGGTGCCGTAGGTGGACTTGGCCTCGCCCTCGGAGTAACAGGTCTGGCCGAACAGGGCCGCCTGCTGGTCGCCGAGCGCGGAGGCGACCGGCACGCCCGCCAGGACGCCCTCGGCCGTGTGCCCGTAGACCTCGGCGGAGGAGCGTATCCGCGGCAGCACGGCGGCCGGGATGTCCATCGAGGTCAGGATCTTCTCGTCCCAGTCCAGGGTGTGCAGGTTCATCAGGAGGGTGCGGGAGGCGTTGGTGACGTCGGTGACGTGCACACCGCCGTTGACGCCGCCGGTCAGGTTCCAGATGACCCAGGAGTCCATGGTGCCGAAGAGGATGTCGCCCGCCTCGGCCCGCTCGCGCAGCCCCTCGACGTTGTCGAGCAGCCAGCGGATCTTGGGGCCGGCGAAGTAGGAGGCCAGCGGGAGGCCGGTCTCGCGGCGGAAGCGGTCCTGGCCGACGTTGCGGCCGAGCTCGCGGCAGAGGGCGTCGGTGCGGGTGTCCTGCCAGACGATGGCGTTGTGCACCGGCTCACCGGTCCTGCGGTCCCACAGCACGGTGGTCTCGCGCTGGTTGGTGATGCCGATCGCCTTGACGTCGACGGCGGTGATCTCGGCCTTGGCGATGGCGCCGGCGACCACCTCCTTGACGTTCTCCCAGATCTCGGTGGCGTTGTGCTCCACCCAGCCGGGCTTGGGGAAGATCTGCTCGTGTTCCTTCTGGTCCACCGAGACGATGCGGCCGTCGCGGTCGAAGACGATGCAGCGGCTGGAGGTGGTGCCCTGGTCGATGGCCGCGATGAACGGTCCCTGGCCGTGGGACGAGGCGCTGGTGGTGTGGGTGTCGGTCATGATCTGCTGCTCTCCTGCGGGTGGTGGGGTGGACTAGGCGAAGGCGATCTCGTAGATCCCGCCGGCGATGGCGCCGCCGATGAGCGGGCCGACGACCGGGATCCAGGCATAGCCCCAGTCCGAGCCGCCCTTGTTGGGCAGCGGCAGGAGGGCGTGGGCGATCCGGGGGCCGAGGTCACGCGCCGGGTTGATGGCGTAACCGGTCGGGCCGCCGAGCGAGAGGCCGATGCCGACCACCACGAAGGCGGTGATCATGACGCCGATGACGCCGAGGCCCTTGCCGTCGCCGTTGAGCCCCTGAGTGAGGATGGCGAGCACCAGCACGGCCGTGGCGATGATCTCGGTGGCCAGGTTCTGGCCGATGTTCCGGATCTCGGGGCCGGTGGAGAAGATGCCGAGCACCGGGCCGGCGTCGGTGGCCTGCTGCTTGTCCGCCGCCACCGTGTCCTGGGCGCCCGGGCCGCCGACGATCTCGCGGTCGGTGAGATGGGCGTGGAAGTGGCCGAGGTAGGCGAGCCACACCAGCGACGCGCCGATCACGGCGCCGAGCATCTGCCCGAGGAAGTAGATGGGCACCTTGTTCCACTCGACGCCGCCCTCGATGGCGAGGCCGACCGTCACCGCCGGGTTCAGATGCGCCCCCGAGAGCGGTGCGGAGATATAGGCGCCGGTGAGCACGGCGAAGCCCCACCCGAGGGTGATGGCGACCCACCCGGCCTCGAACGCCTTGGATTGCTTCAAGACAACGCCGGCGACGACACCGCAGCCGAGCAGAATGAGAACGGCGGTACCGATGGTCTCGCCGATGAAGATGTCGGAGCTGGACACCCGCGACTCCTTTGTCCTTCGTCCAGGGGAAGGCGAACCCCCGGGTCTATCCGGTGGTCCGCGCCCTCGTGGGAGGGCGTTGGTCGGCCCGCGGCGAGTCCACCATAGCGAATATTGTCGTCAGGTGTTCGACAATGCCGACCGATGAACGGCAGTTTTCTTCACACTGAAGACCCCGTCAAGGGTCGTGTGAAGGAAAAATCGCGCGTATGTGAAACCGTGATGAAGTGGGTCATGCGGGGACATGGGGGCAGATCCACACGCGTTGGCGCGATTCAGAAACGCAGGGCGCCCAGGTCCCGGGAGACGGCGCGCGCACAGTCCCGTACGGCGGCCACGAGCTCGGAGCGCAGCTCCCCGTCCTCGCACACCCGCTCGACCGCGCCCGTTATCCCCACCGCGCCCACGGGCAGCCGGCGGCGGTCGTGGATGGGTGCCGCGACGGACGCCACGCCCTCCCAGGTCTCCTCCACGTCGCAGCCCCAGCCGCGCGCCCGGGTCAGGTCCAGCACGCCCTCGAACTCGCGCTCCCCGGTCACCGTGCGGGGCGTGAACGTCTTACGGTCGCCCTCGGTCACCTCGCTGTGCGCGACCGGGTCGTAGGCGGAGAGCACCTTGCCCAGGGCCGTGGAGTGCAGCGGGTGCATCGCGCCGACCTCCAGCACCTGGCGGCTGTCGTCCGGCCGGAAGACATGGTGGACGATCAGTACGCCCTGCTGGTGCAGTACGCCCAGGTACACGCTCTCGCCGCTGGAGCGGGCCAGGTCGTCGGTCCACACCAGGGCGCGGGCGCGCAGCTCGTGGACGTCCAGATAGCTGTTGCCCAGGCGCAGCAGCTCCGCGCCCAGCTGATAGCGGCCGGACGCCTCGTCCTGCTCCACGAAGCCCTCCTGCTGGAGGGTGCGCAATATGCCGTGCGCGGTGCCCTTGGCCAGCCCCAGGGTGGAGGCGATGTCGGACAGTCCCAGACGTCGCTCACCACCGGCGAGCAGGCGTAGCATCGCGGCGGCGCGCTCCAACGACTGGATGTTCCGGGCCATCGCCAACCTCCTGACTGCGGTTCGACAATGCTGAACACTATCGGTCCATGCCGACTGCGTGGTACCTGACGCTGCGTGTCGGCGATCGACGGACTCACCGGGGGCCGATCGGCCGTACTCATCCCGGCTGATGGAACGACCATCGTGAAATGACCACTGGCAGCTACCCTGGCGTGGTGCGCCGTCCCCAGGGGAGGGCGCAAAGCCGACAGCCGTCGCACTCCAGGGAGCACATCCATGGCCTCTCATACGCCAACGCCCACATCCGCCGCCCGAGCCGACGCGCTCCGCGAAGCGCTGGCCACCCGCGTGGTGGTCGCCGACGGCGCGATGGGGACGATGCTCCAGGCGCAGGAGCCCAGTCTCGACGACTTCCAGCAGCTCGAGGGCTGCAACGAGATCCTCAACGTCACCCGCCCGGACATCGTCCGCTCGGTCCACGAGGCGTACTACGCCGTCGGCGTGGACTGCGTCGAGACCAACACCTTCGGTGCCAACCACGCGGCGCTCGGCGAGTACGACATCCCCGACCGCGTCCACGAGCTCTCCGAGGCCGGCGCCCGGATCGCCCGTGAGGTCGCCGACGAGTTCGGCGCCGACGGACGGCAGCGCTGGGTGCTCGGCTCCATGGGCCCCGGCACCAAGCTGCCCACCCTCGGCCACGCCCCGTACACCACCCTCCGCGACGCCTACCAGGCCAACGCCGAAGGCATGATCGCCGGCGGCGCGGACGCCCTCCTGGTGGAGACCACCCAGGACCTGCTGCAGACCAAGGCCTCGATCATCGGCGCCCGCCGCGCCCTCGACGCCACCGGTGCCAACCTCCCGGTGATCTGCTCGGTCACCGTCGAGACCACCGGCACCATGCTGCTCGGCTCCGAGATCGGCGCGGCGCTCACCGCCCTCGAGCCGCTCGGCATCGACATGATCGGCCTCAACTGCGCCACCGGCCCCGCCGAGATGAGCGAGCATCTGCGCCACTTGGCCCGCCACTCCCGGATCCCGCTGTCCTGCATGCCCAACGCCGGCCTCCCGGTGCTGGGCAAGGACGGCGCCCACTACCCCCTCACCCCCGGCGAGCTGGCCGACGCCCAGGAGACGTTCGTCCGCGAGTACGGGCTCTCCCTGGTCGGCGGCTGCTGCGGCACCACGCCCGAGCATCTGCGCCAGGTCGTCGAGCGGGTCCGCGAGCTGACCCCCACCGAGCGCACCCCGCGCCCCGAGCCCGGCGCCGCCTCGCTCTACCAGACCGTGCCGTTCCGCCAGGACACCTCGTACCTGGCCATCGGCGAGCGCACCAACGCCAACGGCTCCAAGAAGTTCCGCGAGGCCATGCTGGAGGCCCGCTGGGACGACTGCGTGGAGCTGGCCCGCGAGCAGATCCGCGAGGGCGCCCATCTGCTCGACCTGTGCGTGGACTACGTGGGCCGGGACGGCGTCGCGGACATGGAGGAGCTGGCCGGGCGGTTCGCCACCGCCTCCACCCTCCCCATCGTCCTGGACTCCACCGAGGTCGACGTCATCCGGGCCGGGCTGGAGAAGCTCGGCGGACGCGCGGTCATCAACTCCGTCAACTACGAGGACGGGGACGGCCCCGAGTCGCGGTTCGCCAAGGTCACCCGGCTGGCCCAGGAGCACGGCGCCGCCCTCATCGCGCTGACCATCGACGAGGAGGGCCAGGCCCGCACACCGGAGAAGAAGGTCGAGATCGCCCAGCGGCTGATCGCCGACCTGACCGGCAACTGGGGCATCCACGAGTCGGACATCCTCATCGACACCCTGACCTTCACCATCTGCACCGGTCAGGAGGAGTCCCGTAAGGACGGCATCGCCACCATCGAGGCGATCCGCGAGCTCAAGCGGCGCCACCCGGACGTCCAGACCACGCTGGGCCTGTCCAACATCTCCTTCGGCCTCAACCCGGCCGCCCGCATCGTGCTCAACTCCGTCTTCCTCGACGAATGTGTCAAGGCGGGCCTGGACTCGGCGATCGTGCACGCCTCCAAGATCCTGCCGATCGCGCGGTTCGAGGAGGAGCAGGTCCAGACCGCCCTGGACCTGATCTACGACCGCCGCGCCGAGGGCTATGACCCGCTCCAGAAGCTGATGGGGCTCTTCGAGGGCGCCACCGCCAAGTCCCTCAAGGCGGGCAGGGCCGAGGAACTGGCCGCGCTGCCCCTGGAGGAGCGCCTCAAGCACCGCATCATCGACGGCGAGCGCAACGGCCTGGAGGCCGACCTCGACGAGGCCCTCCAGGAGCGCCCCGCCCTCGACATCGTCAACGAGACGCTGCTGGACGGCATGAAGGTGGTCGGCGAGCTGTTCGGCTCCGGCCAGATGCAGCTGCCGTTCGTCCTCCAGTCCGCCGAGGTCATGAAGACCGCGGTCGCCCATCTGGAGCCGCACATGGAGAAGTCGGACGACGAGGGCAAGGGCACCATCGTGCTCGCCACCGTCCGCGGCGACGTCCATGACATCGGTAAGAACCTCGTGGACATCATCCTGTCCAACAACGGCTACAACGTCGTCAACCTGGGCATCAAGCAGCCGGTCTCCGCGATCCTGGAGGCCGCCGAGGAGCACCGCGCCGATGTGATCGGCATGTCCGGGCTGCTGGTGAAGTCCACGGTGATCATGAAGGAGAACCTGGAGGAGCTCAACCAGCGCAAGCTGGCCGCCCGGTTCCCCGTCATCCTCGGCGGCGCCGCGCTCACCCGCGCCTACGTCGAGCAGGACCTCCACGAGATCTACGAGGGCGAGGTGCGCTACGCCCGCGACGCCTTCGAGGGGCTGCGGCTCATGGACGCCCTGATCGCCGTCAAGCGCGGTGTCCCCGGCGCCACGCTCCCCGAGCTCAAGCAGCGCCGGGTGCCCAAGCGGGACGTGTCCGTGACCGAGCCGGAGCCGGAGGGCCCGTCCCGGTCCGACGTGGCCACCGACAACCCGGTGCCCACCCCGCCCTTCTGGGGCACCCGTGTGGTCAAGGGCATCCAGCAGGTCGACTACGCGTCCTGGCTGGACGAGGGCGCGCTGTTCAAGGGCCAGTGGGGGCTCAAGGAGGCCCGTACCGGCGACGGGCCGAGCTACCAGGAGCTGGTGGAGTCCGAGGGCCGTCCGCGGCTGCGCGGCTGGCTCGACAAGCTGCACACCGAGAACCTGCTCGAGGCGGCCGTCGTCTACGGCTACTTCCCCTGTGTCTCCAAGGGCGACGACCTGGTCCTGCTGAACGAGGACGGCAGCGAGCGCACCCGCTTCACCTTCCCGCGCCAGCGCCGCGGCCGCAGGCTGTGCCTGGCCGACTTCTTCCGCCCGGAGGAGTCCGGCGAGACGGACGTGGTCGGCCTTCAGGTGGTCACCGTCGGCTCGAAGATCGGCGAGGCCACCGCCGAGCTGTTCGCCGCCGACTCCTACCGCGACTACCTGGAGCTGCACGGCCTGTCCGTCCAGCTGGCGGAGGCGCTGGCCGAGTACTGGCACGCCCGGGTCCGCGGCGAGCTGGGCTTCGCCGGGGAGGACCCCGGTGACATCGAGGACATGTTCGCGCTGAGGTACCGCGGCGCGCGCTTCTCGCTGGGCTACGGCGCCTGCCCCGACCTGGAGGACCGCGCGAAGATCGCCGATCTGCTCGAGCCGGAGCGGATCGGGGTGAAGCTGTCGGAGGAGTTCCAGCTCCACCCCGAGCAGTCCACGGACGCCATCGTGATCCACCACCCGGAGGCGAAGTACTTCAACGCGCGGTAGACGCGCGGTAGCCCTCCGGCGGCCTCCTGTGACCGCCTTGGTGCTCACCGGGCGCGTCGGCACGGCGCGACGTAGACTGGTCGATCCGGTAGAGGCCGGTCGCCTTCCCGTCAGCGGAAGGGGGCCGGCCTTCGTGCCCCTTATCCGGAGGTGTTTGGATGACCAGCAGCATCCCCGCCGTCGACACCCGTACGGCCGAAGGCTCGGCTCTGCAAGCCGTTCTGCTCGACATGGACGGCACCCTGGTCGACACCGAGGGCATCTGGTGGGACGCGGAGGTCTCCATTTTCGCCGAACTCGGGCACGCCCTCGCCGAGGAGTACCGCCAGGTCGTGGTGGGCGGTCCGATGTCGCGCAGCGCCCAGTTCCTGATCGAGGCCACCGGCGCCGAGATCGCCCTCGCCGAGCTCACCGGCCTGCTCAACAGCCGCTTCACCGAGCTGATCGACGGCAGTGTGCCGATGCTGCCCGGCGCCCACCGGTTGCTCACCGAGCTGGCCGCGCACTCCATCCCCACCGCCCTGGTCTCCGCCTCCCACCGGCGGGTGATGGACCGCGTCCTGCGCTCGCTCGGCCCGGAGCACTTCGCCCTGACGGTCGCGGGCGACGAGGTCGAGCGGACCAAGCCGCATCCGGACCCCTATCTGCTCGCCGCGGCCGGGCTGGCCGCCGAGCCGGGGCGGTGCGTGGTCATCGAGGACACCGACACGGGCGTACGGGCCGCGGAGGCGGCCGGGTGCCGGGTGGTCGCGGTGCCGTCCGTGGTGCCGATCGAGCCCGCGGCGGGGCGTACGGTCATCGGCTCGCTCGAAGAAGTCGATCTCGATTTCCTGCGCACTCTGGTCACGGCGGTGCACTGATCGCGCACCGAGCGTATTCCTGTAAATTACAAACTGAATAGCGCGGGCGGACTTTTCACGTTCCGTTGGCGACAACGGAGCGTGATGTTTATCACTGCATATGCCGTAGACGCGTGCGGTGGTTGGCTGTCGCGCGTCCCGTCTGGTGCGATTTGGGTGAGCCCTTGTGTCCGGATTGGTGGCATGGCGTACGAATCGCCACCGCGTCCGGATATCGGTCGATGATCGCTCGTTATCGGGGCGTGATATCGCCTCAACTTCGTTGTGTCTGAGTATCACTGGCGCCTCGGACTAATCTCGTCGCGAGTAGTTGATCGATGGCAGGGAGACTCCCGACAATGACGCGCAAGTCGCTGGTGCTGCCGGCTGTGGCCGGCCTCCTGATCTCCACGCTCGCCGCGTGCGGTGGTACCGACGGCTCGGGCTCGGACGGCAAGACGCTCGTCCTGGGCAGCACGGACCGTATAGAGGCGTCGAAGGCGGCGCCCGCGCCGCTGGACCCCGCCCTGGCCTACGACTTCGCGTCCTGGAGCGTGCTGCACAACGCCTTCCAGACGCTGATGCGGCTGCCCCGGTCAGGAACCGAGCCGATACCCGACGCGGCCGAGAAATGCGGCTTCCAGGACAGACAGAGCGAGCAGTACCGCTGCACGCTGCGCAGTGGGCTGAAGTTCTCCAACGGCCACGACCTCACCTCGAAGGACGTCAAGTTCTCCCTCGAGCGGGTGCTGCGCATCGACGACCCCAACGGCACCAAGTCCTTGCTGTCCAACGTGGACAAGATCGAAACTCCCAGCGACCGCGAGATCGTCATCCATCTCTCGCAGCCGGACGCGACCTTCCCGTCGAAGCTCACCACCCCGGCCGCCGCGATCCTGGACAGCGAGGTCTACAAGCCCGACGCGCTGCGCAACGGCTTCGAGATGACCGGCTCGGGCCCGTACAGCGCCAAGACCGAGGTGCGCGACAACCGGCTGACGAAGGTCGTCTTCAGCAAGAACTCCCACTACCAGGGCGATGTCCAGCCGAAGGCCGGCAAGGTGGAGATGCGGTTCTACGACTCCGCGTCGACCATGGAGAAGGCGCTGGTCAAGGGCGACATCGACGTGGTCCACCGCGGCTTCTCGCCCGAGCAGATCGACCGGCTCAACAAGGGCGAGATCAAGGGCGTCCGCCTCTTCGAGTCCTCCGGCCAGGGCATCCGCTACCTGGTCTTCAACACCTCCAACCCGACGGTGAAGAACAAGGCGGTCCGGCAGGCCATCGCCCATCTCGTGGACCGCCAGGCGCTGGTGCGCGATGTGTACAAGCGGACCGCCGAGCCCCTCTACTCGATGATCCCCACCAGCATCTCCTCGCACATCAACTCGTTCCACAACGAGTACGGCGACCCGGATCCCGATGAGGCCCGGCGCGTGCTGAACCAGGCCGGTATCGACACCCCGGTGAAGCTGACGCTGACCTACACCACCGACCACTACGGCCCGGAGACGGCCGGGGAGTTCAAGGAGCTGCGCAAGCAGCTCAACGGCAGCGGGCTGTTCTCCGTGACGATCAAGGGCTACCCGTGGCGGGACTTCCGCCCCGCGCTCGTCAAGCGCCAGTTCTCCGCCTCCGGGATGGGCTGGCTCCCCGACTTCCCGGACCCCGACAGCTACACCGCGCCGTTCCTCACCAAGGACAACTTCCTCAACTCGCCCTACCGCAACAAGACCATCCAGGACGAGCTGATCCCCAAGACCCGGCAGGAGGCCCAGCGCAGCCTCGCCGACAAGGACTACCAGTCCATCCAGAACGCCGTCGCCAGCGATGTGCCCTACCTTCCGCTGTGGCAGGGCAACACGTACGTGGCCGCCCGGGGGAACGTGACGGGCGCCGAGTACGCCTTCGACTCCTCGACCATGCTCCAGCTGTGGGAGCTCGGTAAGGGAGACTGAGAACGACTTACGGGGGTCGGATACGAAGACGTCGAGTGTGTGAGGAATACCTTGAGGAAACGTGATCAGTGGCTGGCAGCTCCCCTCGGGGCGGGGCTGGCCGCCGCCCTGCTCACCGGCTGCGGCAGTGAGGACGGGGACGCGGCGGGCAGCGGCGAGCACGTGGCCATGGGGATGTCGGACGAGGTGCTCGCCACCGACCCGGCGTCCGGCTACGACCCGGGCTCCTGGCTGCTGTTCAACAACGTCTTCCAGTCGCTGCTGAGCTTCCCGAAGGGCAGCACCACACCGCAGCCGGAGGCGGCGGAGAAGTGCTCCTTCAAGGACAACACCAGCCGGGTCTACTCCTGCACGCTCAAGGACGGCCTGAAGTTCTCCAACGGCCATCCGCTCACCTCAGAGGACGTCAAGTACTCCTTCGAGCGCACCAAGCGGATCAATGACCCGAACGGTCCGGCGCTGATGCTCACCTCCATCGGGAGCATTGACGCCCCGGACAAGCGGACCGTCGTCTTCCATCTGAAGGACTCCGACGCGACCTTCCCGCAGAAGATCGCCTCCGGTGCCGGCTCCATCGTGGACCACCAGGAGTACCCGGCCGACAAGCTGCGCACGGACCACAAGGCGGTCGGCTCCGGCGTCTACAAGCTGGACTCCTTCACCAAGGACAAGGCGGACTTCTCCGTCAACGGCGGCTACCAGGGGCCCGCCAAGCCGAAGAACTCCGGGCTGACCCTGAAGTTCTTCCACGGCGGGCAGGCGCGGCTGAAGTCCGCCGTGCAGAAGGGCGATGTGGACCTCGCCTATCGCGGGCTGGCCATGCGCGACCTCGCCGACCTCCAGGCGCAGAGCCTCGGCGGCGGCAAGAGCCTGAACGTGGTCGAGGGCACCGGCGCCGAGGTCCAGCACCTGGTCTTCAACATGAAGGACCCGGTGGCGGGCAAGCTCGGAGTGCGCAAGGCCATGGCGTACCTCATCGACCGCTCCACCCTGGTGCGGGACGTCTACAAGCGCACCGCCGAACCGCTGTACTCGGTGGTCCCGGCCGGTATCACCGGCCACAACACCGCCTTCTACGACAAGTACGGCGACCGCCCGCAGCCCGGGAAGGCCAAGCAGGCGCTGCGGGACGAGGGGATCAGCGGCAAGGTCAAGCTGACCCTGTGGGGCACCCCGATCCGCTACGGCCCCGGCACCGTCCCGGGCCTGCGCCGGATCGCCGAGCAGCTCAACGCCAGCGGGCTGTTCGACGTCGATGTGAAGAGCGCGGACGTCGCCACGTACGAGAAGGGCGTGGCCGGCGGGAAGTACGGCGTCTATGTGAAGGGCTGGGTGCCCGACTACCCGGACCCGGACAACTTCGTCGCCCCGTTCTTCGGCGCCGGCAATGTCCTGGCCAACCACTACACCTCGCCGCGGCTGACCGCGCAGCTCATCCCCGCCACCGCCGAGCAGCCCAGCCGCGAGGCCACGGTCGGCGACTTCCAGCGGATCCAGGACATCATCGCCGACGAGGTGCCGATGCTCCCGCTGTGGCAGGGCAAGCAGTACGCGGTGGCCCAGGACGACATCACCGGGCTGCAGTGGACCCTCGACTCCTCGACGGTCTTCCGCTTCTGGGAGATCGGCAAGTCGTCCAACGGCTGACGGGCTGACGGGGGGGGGGGGGGGCGGGACCCCACCGCCCCCCCCCCCCCCCCCCCCCGACCGAGCACACCACACCCCCGCGCCGCGACACCCCCCCAAAA
>NZ_JBHYVB010000244.1:0-15089 GCF_042750115.1 Streptomyces sp. NPDC059455 | reverse complement strand
GCCGACAGCCGCGCGCCCACCCGCCCTCCTACGCTGAGCATCGTGGATCGACATCTTCCGCGTACTCCGCACGTCAGACGGCTGATCACGGTCAGCGGCCTGTTCGCGTTCGCTCTTACCTGGCTGGCGGACATCGCCGTGGTCAGGAGCGATTCCATGACGTTCGGAACCGCCTGGCCGCCCGTCGTGGCTACCGGCCCCCTGATCGCCCTGGCTGTCGCCGAGACCCCCTGGTCACCGTCGCTGGGCACGTGCGTCGCCGCCGCGGTGTCACCGTCCTTGGCGCTGACCGCTTGGAGCCTGATCGCGCAGAGCACCATGGCGTGGTGGGGAGCACTGGAGACATTGGGCCTGCTGTGCATGGCCCTGCGCACCTCAGCCCAACCCGGCCGGCCGACCGCCGCGGTGGCGGAAACCGTCCTGATCAGCGTGACCGTACTTCTGCTGCCCCTGCGGGCGGGGTCGTGGCAGGCGTTCACCGGCGGCGGCTATGTGCTGACCGTCGCTCTCGCCATCTTCATCACGCTCGGCTACACCATCCGAGCCCTGGAAGCGCGGAGAGAGCGCACAGCCCGCGAGACCCGCTACGGGGAGCGCCTCGCCCTGGCCCGCGATCTGCACGATCTCATCGCCCATCACATGACCGGCATCATCGTGCAGGCCAACGCCGCCTTGTCCATCCAGGCCGCCGCACCAGACAAGATCGAGCCCATCCTGCGCAACATCGCCCAGGCCGGTGCCGAGACCCTGGAATCCACCCGCCGTCTGGTCCGCGTCCTGCGCGAGGAAAGCAACACGCCATTGCGGCCCGGCGACTTGCTCACCGATCTCGGTGAACTCGTGTCCGCCCACTGCGCCGCCGCGTCGCCCGGCTCCGGGCCCACCGAAGCCGAAACGGCACGCCTCGAAGCCACAGCGGCAGCGCGGGTGGTCCGACTGCGCCCCGAAGTGGAGACCTCCGCCCACCGCGTGGTCCAGGAAGCCCTGACCAACGCACGCCGCCACGCACCGGACGCGCACACCGTCGTCCGCCTGGATGCCGACACCGAGCGGCTGCGCGTGACCGTCACCAACACTCCACCTCACCGCAGGGCGCTCACGCCGCCCGGGGGCCGGGGCGGCTTCGGCCTGCTCGGGCTCCAAGAGCGCATCGAGGCCCTCGACGGCACCCTGCGCGCCGGGCCGCTGCCCGACGGCGGCTGGGAAGTCTCCGCCGCCCTCCCGCTCGCACAGTCATGACCCCGGGCCGAGCCCTACCCGAGCCGGGCCCTGACGAAGCGGCCTGGGCCATCTCGACACGGCCCAGCCCCGTGATGATAGGAACGGTCAGTGCCCGAACCCCAGATAGACGTCGTCATCGCCGACGACCAGGAACTGGTGAGGATGGGATTCAGCCTGATCCTTGGTGTGCAGCCAGGGATCACGGTGGTCGGTGAGGCGGCAGACGGTGTGGAGTGCGTCGAACTCGCGCGTCGTCTGCGTCCCCGGGTCGTGCTGGCCGACATTCGTATGCCGCGGCTGGACGGGCTGGAGGTTGCGCGACAGCTGGCCGGTCCCGGCGTGGCCGATCCGATGAACGTCGTCGTGATCACCACATTCGACCAGGACGACTACGTGCGAACCGCACTGCGCAACGGCGCATGCGGTTTCCTGCTCAAGGACGCCTCTGCCGCCCTTCTGGTGGAAGCGGTCCAGGCGGCGGCGCGGGGAGACGCCCTCGTCTCCCCCGCGGTCACCGTGCGGCTCCTGCGGAAGCTGGAAGCGACGGAACGCGGGACGGCACAGGCGCCCGCGGCGTCCGATGACGCCGGCCTCAGCGAACGGGAGCAGGACATCGTCCGGCTGGTGGCCGTAGGCCGCACGAACCAGGAGATCGGCAATGAGTTGTTCCTGTCGCTGTCGACGGTGAAAACATACCTGGCACGCATCCAGGCCAAGCTCAACGCCCGCAACCGGGTCGAGATAGCGGCCTGGGCCTGGGAACATGGAGCAGTCCGCAGGAGCCGATGAGACAGCCAGCGGCCAGGGCGCGGTGGGCTTGAGGGGCAAGGGCCTGCTCCAGTACTCCAGTCGCAGATCGCTATTTCCGCTGGTCAGGAGCGTGTCTGTGAGTGTACTCGCCTGAGGTGTTGTCAGGCGCTGTGAGTTCGTGACTTCGGGTGCGGCGGGCCATTGTGCTTGTCATGCGAGACGATGTGCAGCTCGATGTCTGGGCGGCGGAACTGAAAGAACCGCTCGTGCGTATTGGCCACCGGTTCGGGCGGGTGGACTTACGGCGGCGGATGCGAGCCTATGTGCACGGTCTGCTGGGACCGGTGGGCCGGAAAACAGCTGGCAGTTGGCCGAGGATGCCGGTCACCGCACACCCGCCGGATTACGGCATCTGCTGAGCCGGGCCTGCTGAAACCCGGACGAGATACGCGATGACCTGCAACAATACGTCGCCGAGAAGCTCGGGACCCCGATGGGCGTGCTCATTGTCGGCTACGTCCTGGCCATGCCGAAGTCCCAGCACGTACACGCCCTGGGGTGCATTGACTTCGCCATCGCCCAGGCACCCGAAGAAGCCTGGGAACGCCACTCCTGCGGCAACACCACCGTCGCTGAGCTGGTGCGCGCCGCAGGAACTCGCTGGGCGATCGAGGAAGGCTTCCAGGCCGCGAAGAACGAGTGCGGGCGCGTCCACCGTCTGGGAAATCCTCAAGGAGGCAGGCATCGACCCTGCGCCTGAGCGGAACTCCAGTACCTGGGCCAATTTTCTGCGCTCCCAAGCTGATGTCCTGCTGGCCTGCGACTTCATGGAAACAGTCACCCTGTCAGGGATACGGATGTACGTGCGAAGACCTCGGCTTCCGGGCACGATTCATGATCCGGGACCGGGACGGGAAGTTCCCCGACCTCTTCAATGCCGCGCCCTCAAGGACGCAGGGATCGACGTCGTCCTCAGCGGCATCCAGATGCCAAGAATGAACTCGATCATGGAAAGGTGGATACAGACCTGCCGCCGCGAGCTCCTGGACCGGACGTTAATCCGGAACCAGCGACATCTCCCCCACACCCTGCGCGAGTTCGAGCAGTTCTACAACACACACCGCCCACACCAGAGCATCGCAAACGCCAGACCGCTCCGCCCCGTGCCCCCGCCGATCGACGGTCCCGACGCGTCAGCCCGCCTCGACATACGCCGACACGATCGCCTCGGTGGCATCCTCCACGAATACCAACGTGCAGCGTGACCTGCACGGAGAGGTTTCCGGCAAGGGTAATTCTACGATACACAACGGACCGACCAACCCCTGATCGGAATCCAATAGCCCGAGCCTCCGGCAGAACCAGGGCGTTTCAGTGCGCGCAACCAGGTAAATCTCGTACTCCACGTGCGGGGGCACCTCCCGAAAATCCTTACGCACGATGATGCTATCGGCTTCGAGCTCCTTGAGCGCACCGATAAGGACCTTCTCGGTCACGCCGTTGACGAGGCGTCGCAATCGCCCGAACCGGCGAGGCCCTTCCGAGGCGAGCTACCACACGACCAGGTACTTCCACCGGCCGCCAACCACCGATAGTGCTGCGTCGAGCCCACAGCAGTACTGGCGATCGGTTCTCATCGTGGCTCCCGTTTTACGAAAACACCCACGCTGGGGGCACTTACAAAAAAGTAGGTACTTGCCCGTGGGAAGGAACGGCATGTTCCCTCGGTTCTGGCGTAGGCAACCGGCCTAGCCGTCAAGCCCCGTCCCGGGTTCGGGCGCACGAGCCTCGGCGTCGGGGAGGCAGACCAAACCAACCGAATACACGAAAGACACATCGATCATGTCCGACACGTCCAGCACCACCGACGTCGCCGCCGCCTCCGAGAGCCGGCCCTCCGCGGAACGTCGTCCTACTTCGAGGAGCATTCACGTGCCTGCCAGCAGCGCTGCCACCGACCGCGCGGCTCAGACCCTGTCCCGCCCGTTCACCCTGCGCGGGCTCACCGTCCCGAACCGGATCGTCATGGCGCCGATGACGCGCGACTTCTCGCCGGGCGGCGTCCCCGGTGCCGATGTGGCGCGGTACTACGCGCGCCGGGCGGCTGGCGGGGTCGGGCTGATCGTCACCGAGGGAACGTACATCCGTCACGACTCGGCGGGGGACAGCGTCACGGCGCCGCTATTCCACGGCGAGGACGCCCTGGCGGGCTGGAAGAACGTGGTGGCGGAGGTGCACCGCGCGGGCGGCCGGATCTTGGCGCAGATCTGCCACGTCGGGGTGCAGCGCCCCGAGGGCGCGGGCCCGTTCCCCGACGCCCCGACGGCCAGCCCGTCGGGTATCGGGCTGGACGGCGCCCCGGCCGGTAAGGCCATGACCCAGGACGACCTGGACGCGGTGATCGCCGCCTTCGCCGAGGCCGCCGCCGCGGCCGAGCGCAGCGGCTTCGACGGCGTCGAAGTACACGGCGCCCATGGCCTTCTGATCGACCAGTTCCTGTGGGAGCGCACCAACCGCCGCACCGACGGCTACGGCGGTGGCCCGGTCGCCCGTACCCGGTTCGCCGCCGAGATCGTGGCCGCCTGCCGGAAGGCCGTCTCCACCGACTTCCCGATCGTCTTCCGCACCTCGCAGTGGAAGGTGAACAACTACGACGCGCGGCTGGCCACCACCCCGCAGGAGCTGGAGGCGGTCCTCACCCCGCTCGTGGAGGCCGGGGTGGACGCCTTCCACTCCTCCACCCGCCGCTACTGGGTGCCGGAGTTCGAGGATTCGGACCTGAATCTCGCGGGCTGGACCAAGAAGCTCACCGGCAAGCCCACCATCAGCGTCGGCTCCGTCGGCCTGGACAAGGCGTTCAAGCCGGGGTTCGAGAGCGGGAGCCGGACCGGGGTGGCGGGCATCGAGAACCTGCTGGACCGGCTGGAACGGGACGAGTTCGACCTGATCGCGGTCGGCCGGGCCCTGATCGCCGACCCGGAGTGGGCTCGCAAGGTCCTCACCGGGGACACGGAGGCGCTGATCCCGTTCACCGTCGACCAGGTCGCCACCCTGCGCTGACGTCGGGTCCCGGGCATCCGCCCTCACCGATTCAGCTCAGGCACGATGGCCCGCTTCCCACCACCGCACTGAGACGATTGCCCCGACTGGCGCCCCGATTGGCGCCGCCTCGGATGAGGCAGGTCGGATGCGGCAGGGAGAGCGGGGCATGTCGAAGCGGCTGCACGTGCGCAATCTGAGCTACCAGACCACGAAGGAGGACCTGGAGATGAACGGACGGTGCGTCACCGTCACCGAGGCACGGGCCATTTCGCGCGGCGGGCGGTGAACGAGCGGTACGGCGGCGGCCGCGCGAGCGTGCGGTTGTCCAGTTCCTCGGCGTGGGGGATGGTTCGTGGCCAGCACCAAGTACGGAGTCGAATGCGGTGAGTGGATCGGTCACATCATCTCCTTCGGGTTTGGTCAAACCGCCCGTGCACCGAAGCGGATTTATGTACGGATGAGTCCTCGACTGCGGTCCGGTGGCTCACTCTGATTATCGGCCGACAACAAGTCCCCTCCCGCCAGCAAGTACCTACTTTGGGGTAAGTTGCCTCCAGGTGGTGGCGGACGGAAGGGTATGTCCAGATGACTGAGCGTGGGTTCTACTGCGGATTGGACGCCGCACTGTCCGTCGTCGGGGGCAGGTGGAAGTTTCTGGTGCTGTGGCAGCTCGCCGTGCACGGTCCCCAACGGTTCGGCCAGCTGCGCCGCCTTGTCGACGGCGTTACCGAGAAAGTGCTGATCGGTGCGCTCAAAGACCTTGAGGCAGACTGCATTGTCGTCCGCAAGGACTTCCAGGAGCTTCCCCCTCACGTCGAATACTCCCTGACACCGTTCGGCTCGAGTCTGGCTGAAGCGCTGCGCCCGCTGTGCGAATGGGGATACGCCCACATGGATCGGATCGGGGCATTGGCGAGCCAACCCGTCAGATCCTGATGGATAACGTTGTCTGGCTCTTTCCAGTTGAGGGTGTGGCGCGCACCGCTGGCGTGGTCGGCGCGTCGTTGAGCGGATAGGCGTCGAGGTCTTCCGAAGATGAAGGTTCCTACACGCCTCATCCAGAAGACCTCGACTTGCCTGACGCTACCTTCGCGCGCCCTGACCTGACCAAGTTCTGCCGGCTCGACGAGCTCGGCCTGCCCGTGACCGGCCAACGCCTCGAGCCCGACCGTGCCGTTCCTGGCCTGCCGAGTCCTCGACGCCGACGACGGCACCGCCCGAGTCGCCGAGGCGCTAGGGGTGGCGTGGAACACCGCCAACGACGCTGTGCTGGCCGAAGGCAAGCGGGTCTTGATCAACGACGTTTTCAAGTTGGCGGAGGCTCACTCCCCCACCAGTGGTGCGCTCCCCGGCCCGGTGCACAGGATGCGGTAGTTATCCCAGGAATGCTGCTGTGGTCGCCACGAACTGGTCGGCGTCGTCGAGCCAGGGGTAGTGGCCTGCTCCCGGCTGAACCACGAGCGTGGCATCAGGGAACAGCGCCGCGAACTCAGCCGCCGACTGAGGGGGGCTGTTCAAGTCGAACTCTCCGGCGAGCAGCAGCACGGGGACCTCGCAGGCGGCGAGCGCCGCACGAGTGGTCGCCGGGTTGAAGGCGCCCTCGGCCGCGAAGAGAGCGACAGCTTCCTTGTTTTTCGGCTGGCTTGACGCGTGGTGGTTCTGTGCCGTGGCGTCCCAGCGGCCCCGGAGGAAGGGAGCGAGGGCTTCCCAGTCGCTGCCCGTGCCCTCGGCGATCGCCTCCAGAGCGGCGAACGCCGCAGGGAACCATGGCTCGTTCTTCCGAAGCTGCGCGAGCTCGCGTCGCATCTCTCCACTGATCTCGATGCCAACAGTTCGGGGACTGGGACCGATCAGGGCAAGCTTGCTGACGTTCTTCGGGTACCGGGCCACGTATTGCGTCGCAAGGTTCGTGCCGGCGGAGTGGCCGAGCAGGTCCATCCGAGGGAGCGCGAAATGTTCACGCAGCGCCTCGACGTCGTTGACCAGGTGATCGCAGCGGTAGGAAGAGGTGTCTTCGGGAATCGCGGACCGTCCGGTGCCGCGAAGATCCAAAATGATCAGCTGACGGTGCGTGGACAGGCCGCCCAGGTCGCCGAGGTAGAGGGAGTCCGTGGGACCCCCGGGGAGGCAGACGACCGGGTCGCCGTCTCCGATCACGCGATAGGCGAGCCGGGTTCCGTCAGGTGCGGAGAAGGTAGGCATGACGCGGATCATGCCAGCCATAACCAGGTTATACAACCTGGTTATGGCGGCAGGGCCACTCGGGTATATAACCGAGCTATGGCAGGCGAAAAGGACACACACCAGAACCCCGAGACACTGACCGAGGAACAGGCTGAGCGGATGCTCGCCGGCATGAACGAGGTCATCCGCGCGGGCGAGGAGATGCGAAAGCTACGCGCCGAAATGATCAAGATGTTCGCCGACTTCGGCTGGACCCAGGACAGGATCGCCCAGCTCACCGACATGAGTCAGCCCGCCGTGTCCAAGCAGGTGACGAAGTACAAGATGGGCGACCCACTACCCCCGACGAAACTCTCTCTCGACCAGTACGACGTGCCCTGGCTCGAAGGACGCCTCTGGGGCCTCGCCGAGGAAATCTCCGAGAACTACGACACCGCCCGCTGCACGCGCTACGTCCACGCCATCGCCAGAGGGAAGAAGCGCTTCACACTCCAGAACGTCGACGAGCTGCGGCGCCTCGTCGAAGAGGACCTGATGCTGCACCAGGCAGAGATGCCCAGCAGCTACCGGAACGCATACGACGAGATCAGTCGCGGTCTCGACATCCCCGCGAAGGTCACCACCACCGCATCAGCCTCTGTGCGTCGTGCCCTCGCTTACCAGATCCAGCGCGACCAGCTCAGGGGCGGCTCCTGAGCGGTTGTCACTACAACCGGAGCTCCACAGATTGCACCGACCCCACACCGCCAACCCGCACGACCTGCCCAAGACAGCCACCCCACCGGCCCCGAATATGTACGTCACCCAACCCGCTTCCACCCACCACCGCACGCCGGAGTAACCGACGAACTTCCCCACCTATCTCCCGCCAGACCCAACCGCCGTCCGTAGTACGCCGTGAAGAGACTTCAGTTCGCCTGAACTCCGGGCCCTCGACAGACAGTGACGGTGCGCAGGATGGACCGCACCGTGGTGCGCCTCGGTGCGCAGGATGCGGTACATCGCCGGGTGCGGCGCGCACCGCATCGCCCGGTTCATCCCTGGCGGCGCAGGATGCGGTGCGCGGATCACCAAGAGGTCGGTCGGCCACTGGGGTACTGTCGCGTGCGGCGACGGCGCTCCGGCGAGAGGTACAGCGGACCGGGTCAGCCATGCGGGCCTCCGTGCTCGGGTGTCGGTCCTCTGTGTAGCCTCACCCCTCTCCGTCACCTCCAGGACGTGCGCGTCGGCCGCGTCCCGGCAGGCGCTCCGGCGACTTCGTCACCCGTCCCGCGAGACGGGGCCCGCCGCTGGACCGGCGTTCCAGGCGGTGCAGGCGCTGACGCTCACGGGTGTCGGGTCCGTGGGCGTCAGCGTGTGGCGCCGGTCAGCTCAGCTGCATGGCCTTGAGGTCGCGCAGCGTCAGCTCGTTCGTGCCGCGGTCGGCCGCGCTGCTCTCGGTCCAGGCGAGGATCGCGGGGCGCAGGGTGGGGCCGCAGTGCAGGAACTGCTCGGTGTCGGCCGGCCCGAGATCGAGGGTCCCCCTGCTCGGGTGCCAACGCTTCTCGATTCTCGACCCGCACCGAAGCCACGACGGAGTGAAGACGCAGATCGGCCACACGCTGGCCGGTCTGCATCTATCAGCGGTCACGGGCCGCTCCCCTGTCCTGGTCGGGCCGGGACGTGTGGTGCTGCTGCTGGTCGGTGGGACGGCCCGCGTCGGCCGTCTGCTCCGGCTGCTGCCGGTCGGCGATGGCTCGGCGGCGGGCATCGGCCTCGCGGGTGAAGGCGGCGAGCCGGCTGAGGTTCTCCGGCGTGCACAGCCACGTCGCGGGGTCCGTCGTCCGGCCCTCCAGTTGCTCCGGCATCGCGGCCTGCTGGTGAGTGTGGTGGGCGGCGCTCGCGGCGCCGGTACCGGCGCCTTCGATGACCACGAGGTCGCCGCCGGGAGTTCGTGGGGGTAGAGGGGGATGGGGTTGTGGCCGGAGGTGCGGTCGTACCACTCGATGCGGTTGCCGCAGTCGGAGCATTGGCCTTGCTGGGCGGTGCGCAGGAGACGGGCCGACCGCGGTTTATATCGAGCAGTCGACCGTCGGGCATGCAGTGGCGGGCACGCGCTGCGATTGCTACCGGCCCTGGTGTGGGCGCCGCGAACGGTGAGGTGCGGAAGTGCCCGCTCTTCAGTGGGTTCCTGTCACAGCCCCTAGTGCCGCTTGGGGCGCAAGGTGCTATCCGGGCGCAGGGTGCCGTCGTCGTCGAGGTCGTCCAGCACGGCGGGCAGGCCCTTGGTGAGCATCTTGGTGCGGACGGTGCCGAGGATTTTGGCCATGAAGAATCCTCCGGCGCCGGTGAAGCCGGTGTGGTGGTAGGTGAAACGTGTCCCGCCGCCGTGCGGTGCGAGTCGGTAGGCGACCTCCGTTACCTCGCCGCCCCCCTCGTCCTGCCAGGAGTAGCGCAGCAGCAAGGGCTCACGTGCCTCCAGCACCTCACACAGCACGACGCCGCTCCACCCCGGCTTCGGCTTCGCGATGAACTTGAACGTGGTGCCGACCGTGGCCGTGAAGCCCTCCGGGCGTGCGCCGGCGCCGGTGGCTGTCCACAGCGGGATCAGCTCTGGATCGGTCACCGCGCGCCAGACCTTCTGCGGCGGGTGAGGGTAGTCGCGGACGATGTGGATGGTGCTCATGGCAGGCTCCTCGGGCATGGGCATCAAGCGTGGCACATATTTACAGTCAATGAAAACTTATAGCAACAGAAACTTTACCGGGACTGGACTACGCTGCACCAATGAGCATGCGCACTGTGGACTGGACGGCCTTGCGCCGTCGCGACGCGGAACCCGCCGCTGAGGGACTACGGGAGCGCAAGAAGCGGCTATTGCGGCGGCAGCTGTCGGACACGGCCACGGAGATGTTCATGGAACGGGGCTTTGACGCCGTGCGTGTCTCCGAGATCGCCGAAGCCTGCGGGGTGTCGGAGAAGACCGTGTTCAACTACTTCCCTACCAAGGAGTCCCTCGTCCTGGACCTGGGCGAGGCCACGTTGGGCTCCCTTCGGACCACGCTGGCCGATCCAGATCTGTCGCCGGTCGAGGCCGTGCTGAAGATCTTGTCCGGCGAGCTGGCGAGCATCACATCCTGGCTGACCGAACAGGACGACCTGGCCCAGGCAAAGAACATGCTTCTGCGCTTCGGCATGCTGATCAGATCCACCCCCTCCCTGCGGGCCTATCACCGCGACATGGCTGATCAACAGGTCGCCGTAGCCGCCGAAGTCCTGGCTCAGCGCAATGAGATGAGCCCGGACGACCCCGAACCACAGATCGCCGCAACCGCCCTGCTTGCCCTGTGGCCCATCCAGTTCCAGGCGCTACGCAGACACCTGAACCGCGTCCAGACCCCCGAGCAGCTTCACAACGAGGTTAGCGCCGACGTCCAACGCGCAGCCCAACTCATCGACACGGGACTGACCTCGCTCGCCCCCACCCGGCACAGCAAGTGAAACGGTCAGCCGGCATCGGGTAACGCACGAAGCGCCATGTGCCCGCGGTGTGCCTTCGTAACAACAACAGCCTTATCGCTCGCGCTCTGCCACCAACCTCTGTGCCCAGAACAACTAGGGTCCGTCTCGCGGCGGGCTTCCAGAACCTGCTGCGGCTGCTGACCGAGCACGGCGACAGCCCGGACGATCCGATCCCGGTTGCGATCGAAACGTCCCGCGGACTCCTAGACGAGTAAGTACGAAGGCTTGGGTCAGGGGTCGTAGGCGATCAGTGATCGAGTGATGGGTCGGCCTTGGTGCGGTTGTGTCAGATCCAGCCGTCATGGCCAGGATCCGTTGTCCGATACGGGCGAGGACGCCGGCGGAGGTTCTCGCTCCGTGACGCTCGAGGTCGAGCTGGCCCTTGAGGGCGTCGTTCACCGACTCGACGAGCTGGCGGATGGGCTTGAGCCGGTATTCGCCAGGCCGCGGCTTGTGGGAGCGGTAGTTGGGCCGCAGCAGGGTCAGACCGTGTTCGGCCAGGAAAGCGTCGAGGTGTTTGGACACATAGCCCTTGTCGCCGATGATCGTCTACCCGGGGTGTGTGGCCAGCAGGTCTTGGTCGCCGGTGAGCATGTCGGCCAGCACCTCGCGTTCGTCGACTTTGGGGTTGGCCAGGGCCCAGGCGATCGGCAGGCAGCCGGGCGCGCACACAAGGTGGAGCCGCAGGCCCCAGAAGAACCGGGAATGCGAGGGGCAAGTAGCCGTACCCGGCCCAGCCGGCCAGGTCGGAACGCTTCACGGTGTGCCGCGAGCGGGCGCACTCCACCGGGGTGGAGTCCACGATCCACACGTCCTCGTGCCACAGGTCGCTGTCGCGGGCGAGTGTGCGGATGAACGTACCGGCGGTGCACCGTCGACTTCGACGCACCGAAACAGGGCGGCAGCGCCCGCCAGGCACAACCGCTGACCAGCACGTAGACGATGGCCGCGAACACCGCCTCGTCATCGATATTGGCCACCCCGCCGCCCTGCGGCCGCACTCGCGCCGACGGCAGCAACGACCTGCGAGATTAACTGAATTCACGTCAGTATTCTAGAGTTTTCGATGGCCCTTGCCGTGATGGGTGGATCAGTTCTCGGGCCGGGCAGGTGCGCTCCATCGTGCGGCGAGATGAGGGCACGGACGCACAACGGCAGAAGATCGAGCCGTCCGAACGGCACAGCCGTGGACTCACTTCGCCTCGATCGCCTCCACGAGGAGCGGGAACGCCTTGTCGAACTCGCGCGCCCAGTAGGGCCACGTGTGGGAGCCGGTATAGGCCTCGAAGGTCACGTCGAGTTCGAGGCTGGATGCCCGCTTGACGAACTCCCGGTTTTGCCGCAGTTGGGAGGCCTCGAATCGGACGGAGACGTCAGAAGGATCGGTTCCAGGTGGATCCAACGGCCCGATCCGTCCGTCGCCGCAGGACACGAACAACTTCGTGTCACGAAGGTTCTTGACGAGATCTGCCGGGTTGTGCGCTGCCCACACAGCGCGCTGCGCCGTTGGATCGCCGAAGAGGCCGAGCGGGTCATACCCGTTCGGCGCGATATGCGTCCGCAAAAGCCACGTGGCATACCGCTCGGAGGAGACTGGCTCGACGGTCGGGTGGAGCGTATCGAGCGTGCCGCTGAAGGACGCCGCCGCCCGGAAGAGACCGGGATGGCGAGCGGCGTACGACATCGCGCCGAAGCCCCCCATCGACAGGCCGGCAATCGCGCGCCGGTCGGCGGCACGGAGCCCCCGCACAAGGATCTGCGAGAGCTCCACCAGGTGGAACGTCTCCCAGCCCGGCTTGTTTCCCACGCCACGGGCCCACCAGTCCGTGTAAAAACCGAGCTCTCCGCCGTCCGGCATGACGACCAGCACGTCGCGCTCACGGGATAGACGCGCGATGTCACTGTGCCGCGTCCAGTCCAGATAGTCACCGTATCCGCCATGGAGAAGGTAGAGGACCGGCCATGAGGCATGGGGCCGCGACCCGAACCGACGCGGAAGGTTGATGCGCACCGACGCGGTGTGGCCAAGCGCGACCGAGTCGATCGCAATGTCCACCGTGCACGGATCAAGATAGTTCTGCGCGATCACGCTCGCGCCATTTTCGGCCTGGACTCCGACCAGGTTCGGTCCTCGCGCATCGCGGCCGCTCGCCAGAGCGACACCCTGCGACGTCGCCGCAGCGACTCCAGCCGTCGAAGCAACCCCGAAGAAGCGCCTCCGATTGAGCCTCGCCATCGCACGGCCTCCCCATATACGAACCGGATCGTCCCTGCTCGCACACCCCGACGCTCAACAGGTGAAGTGACTTCAATTCACAAAAAGGATACGAATGCCGGTTCACGCGCGTCAAGAGTCCCGGCCGGACGTAGCACGTGATCAGGCGGCGTTGCACCCAGGCCGAGGTAGCCTCGGGGCCGCTCGGCGGGTCGCACCACGTGGATCGCCCACGAGTTGACGGGCCAGCAGAGAGACACGCGTCTCCAACCCCTCATCATCGAGGACCGTCCGGCCCGCCAGATGTGTCATCAGGAGCGACGGATACTGGCAATGCGCGGCGGTCGGATCAACCCCGACCAGCCCAGAAGCCGAGACACCGGTCCCCGCCAGCAGGGTCAGGGCACCGGCCTCCCCGCTCAGCCAGTCCTCGGCGCGCTCCCTGCAGAACGGGTCGACGAAGGACCGCAGCACCAGGTCACGGGTACCTCCATCCCGCGCGCCGATGGTCAGCCTCCGCATTTCGACAGTGATGCCGCCGTGCAGCGCCTTGGTTCTGACGACCCGTTCGCCGGCCTCCGGGTGCCTGCCCACCCAAGCCAGGGTCAACGGCCGGACAGCCACCGCCTCATCATGATTGGTCACCGTGCCACCTCAACATCCGGACACTGGGGTATGCGAGCGCGAAGGATGCAGATCGCAGGAGGGACACACTATGCAAAGTTCGCGGCAGAACCGGAAAGCGAGCGCGGGCGCCCAGGACGGACGAGGCTCCGACACTCGCCAGGCGCTGGAGTTGCAGGTATTGGGCCCCCTGACCCGGCGCCTCGAGGGCCGGGAAACCCCGCTCGGGCCGCCGAGGCACCAGGCGCTGCTGGGCCTGCCGCTCATCCGGCTCGGACATGTGGTCGCCACCGACCAGCTGACGGAGGAGCTGTGGAGCGGGGCCCCGCCACGGCGGCCCGCCGCCACCCTCCAGACCTATGTCTCCCACATACGCCGCTCACTCGCCCCCGACTCCAGTGCGGAGGGCACGCGACGCTGCGCTTTCAGGCGCCCGGATACGTCCTCACGCTGGACCCCGAGTACGTCGACGCCCGTCGCTTCGAAGGCCTGGTCGCACAGGCCCGGCGGTGCGCGGACGCGGAACTCCTCCGGTCAGCCTACGATCTGCTCACGGCCGCGCTGGGGCTGTGGCGGGGCAACCCCTTCCTCGGCCTGACTTCCTACGAACCGCTCGCCGAGGAAAGCTCCCGACTGGAGCAACGGCGGCTGACAGCGGTCGAGTCGTACGTGGAGGTTTGCCTCGCCCTGGGGCAGCCGGACGCGGTGGTGGCCAGGCTCGGCCCGGAGGCCCGCCACCACCCGATGCGTGAGCGCCTCATCGGCCATCTGATGACCGCCCTGCACGAGCTGGGCAGGCAGGCCGAGGCGCTTCAGCTCTACGAGCGCACCCGCACGTGCCTGGCCGAGGAGCTCGGGGTGGACGCCGGCGACGAACTCCAGCGCGTGCACACATGTATCCTCCGCCATGAGCTGATCGTGCCACCGCACTCCCGCGGCACGGAGGTCGGCGCCCCCGTTGTTCCCCTCGTCCACCCCGTGAGCCACGTCGACGGCGGTGACAGCTCCCGGGACAGCGCAGAGGGCCGGTCCCCGGCGCCTCCGGACGAGGTGCCGACGGCGGCGCGGCCCAGGGAGGCGCGGTCGTTCGTCGGCCGGGAGCGTGAACTCGCCGCTCTGCTGAGGCTCTCCGACGACGCTCTGCACGGGGCGGGACATCTGACGGCGGTGGTCGGGGACACGGGTGTCGGCAAGACCCAGCTCATCGCGGAACTCGTGGCCCGATTAAGGGAAATGGGGCAGGAGGTCATCTGCGCCCAGTCCTATCCGGGAGAGGGTGTTCCCGCCCACTGGATGTGGTCCCAGATCCTCCGCCAGTTGGCGCTCTCCCGCCCGAGAGCTTCCGCGGAGCCACCGCGGGCTGTGCCGGGTCGCCCAAGTCGCCACTCCTCGAGCCGCCTTCCGGTCCCCAGCCCTCCCAGACGCGCTTCCTGCTCCAGGACGCGGTGTGCGAAACTCTCAGAGCCTGTGTCATATCCCCGGTCGGATCAGCGTGCGGCGTCAGGGGGCACCTCCCAGCGGTAGCTGGGGGAGCGTGCGATCGCAAGGCGCC
>NZ_JBHYVB010000243.1:8408-15101 GCF_042750115.1 Streptomyces sp. NPDC059455 | reverse complement strand
GCGGCGCGGGCGAGGGGGTCGCGCGTGCGCCCGCGCGCGGGCGGGGGGGGGGGGGGGGGGCGGGCGGGGGGCCCGCGGGGGGGGGCCGGGGCGGGGGGGGGCCCCCCGGCGGCCCGCCCCCGGCGACCGGCCCGGTGCGGGCCGCCGCCGCGCGGCGAAGGGCCGGGAGGGTCTTGAACCCCCCTTGCGGCACCGGATCATCACCGTCTCCCTGCTCACCGTCGCCGCCCTCTACTTCCTGACACCCGTCTACTGGCTCGTGGTCTCCTCCACCAAGTCCAGCAGCGATCTCTTCGGCACCTTCGGCTTCTGGTTCCACGACCCGCACCCGCTGGACTATCTGCACCGGGTGCTCACCTACGACGACGGCATCTACGTCCGCTGGTTCGCCAACAGCCTGATGTACGCGGGCGTCGGCGCGCTCGCCGCGACCCTGCTGTCGGCCGCGGCCGGCTACGCCCTGGCCAAGTACCGCTTCCCCGGCCGGGAGGGCATCTTCAACGTCATCCTGGCCGGAGTGCTGATCCCGGGCACGGCGCTCGCCCTTCCGCTGTATCTGCTCTTCAGCGAGATCGGCCTGGCCAACACCTACTGGGCCGTGCTGATCCCCAGCGTGGTCAGCCCGTTCGGGGTCTATCTGTGCCGGATCTACGCGGCCGCCGCCGTCCCGGACTCCCTCCTGGAGGCGGCGCGGATCGACGGCGCGGGGGAGGCCCGGATCTTCTCCACGCTGGGGCTGCGGCTGATGACCCCGGCGCTGGTGACCGTCTTCCTGTTCCAGTTCGTGCACATCTGGAACAACTTCTTTCTGCCGCTGGTCATGCTTTCCGACTCCGACCTCTATCCGATCCAGCTCGGTCTGACGTCCTGGCAGGGGTACGCGGACCGGCAGCCGGAGCTGTACCAGTACACGGTCGGCGGGGCGTTCCTGTCCGTCCTGCCGCTGATGGTGCTGATGGGCGTACTCCAGCGGTACTGGCGCACGGGGCTGACGGAGGGGAGTGTCAAAGCGTAAGAGACGTCACCATGAAGGTGGCCGCGGTGCGTGACAGGATCACTGTCATGACTACTCCTGATGCCACGAACTCCGCGTCCGACGCCCCCGCGAAGAAGGCTCCCGCCAAGGACCCCTGGGACCTCCCCGATGTGTCCGGCCTGACCGTCGGCGTCCTGGGTGGCACCGGCGACCAGGGCCGCGGCCTCGCCTACCGGCTGGCCAGGGCCGGTCAGAAGGTGATCATCGGCTCGCGCGCCGCCGAGCGCGCGCAGACCGCGGCGCGGGAGCTGGGCGGCGCGGAGCTCGGCATCGAGGGCGCGGACAACGCCGAGTGCTCGCGCCGCAGCGACATCGTGATCGTCGCGGTCCCGTGGGACGGCCACGCCAAGACGCTGGAGGGACTGCGCGAGGAGCTCGGCGGCAAGCTGGTCATCGACTGCGTCAACCCGCTGGGCTTCGACAAGAAGGGCGCGTACGCGCTGCGGCCGGAGGAGGGCAGCGCCGCCGAGCAGGCCGCCGCCCTGCTGCCGGACTCCCGGGTCACCGCGGCCTTCCACCACCTCTCGGCCGTACTGCTGCAGGACCCCGAGGTCGAGGAGATCGACACCGATGTGATGGTACTGGGCGAGTCGCGCGCCGACACCGACCTGGTCCAGGCGCTCGCGGCCCGCATCCCGGGCATGCGCGGGGTCTTCGCGGGCCGGCTGCGCAACGCCCACCAGGTGGAGTCCCTGGTGGCCAATCTGATCTCGGTCAACCGCCGCTACAAGGCCCACGCGGGCCTGCGCGTCACGGACGTCTGAGGGCGGCCCCGCGGGCTTGCCCACACCCGGGGCGCCCGGCCCCTCCGGCGGCGCATGGGGGACAATGGCGGGGAGTGACACACCCCCCGACAGGAGCCGACCCCATGCCCCGCCTCGCCCTCTACACCCTGGCCGTCTGCGTGCTCGCGATCGCCGCGGCCGTCGTGTCCTTCGCGCGGGGGAGCTGGCTCGGCGTCGTCTGGATCCTGATCGCCGGTATCTCGTCCAACATGTCCTGGTACTACCTCCGCAAGGCCCGCGCCGACCGCGCGGCCGACCGCGAAGCCAGGGGCGCCGCGGGCTGAGGCTACGGGGGAGCCGCTACGTGGTGTCCGGCGGATCTCTCCCCTACCCGCCCCTTCCCACAACTGGGGCCCCGCCCCAGACCCCGAGGTCCAGGTGCCACGCGGCGGAGCCGCATAGCGATGCTTTCCCCTTCCCGGCACCTGACGATGTGCGCCTCCGCCGTGTGCGGGGCTCCGCCCCAGACCCCGAGGTCCAGGTGCCACGCGGCGGAGCCGCATATCGATGCTGCGGGAAGGGGCGGGGAGGGGAACGGCCCGCCGCAGGCGCGCCTAGGGGCGGAATTCGGCGATATTGGGCTCGCCCTGCCAGAAGCGGAAGAACTCCTGTCCCCAGTAGGTGTCCCACTCCGATACGCCCAGGGCCCGCATCACCGCGTCGATCGCCTCGAAGAACGCCTGGTTGACCTCGGGTATCCACAGGATCCCGAAGACCGCGAGCAGCCCGAACGGCGCGTACGGCTCGACCTGGCGCCGGATGCGGTAGGACAGCCACGGCTCGATCACCCCGTACCCGTCCAGGCCCGGCACCGGCAGGAAGTTCAGGATCGCCGCCGTGACCTGGAGCAGCGCCAGGAAGGCGAGCGCGAAGCGGAAGAGCTCCGGCACCTGATCGGTGGCGCCGAGCCAGAACGGCGCGGTCAGCGCGGCCGCGAACAGCACATTCGTCAGTGGCCCGGCGGCCGAGATCAGGCTGTGCTTCCAGCGCCCCCGGATCCGGTGCCGCTCGATGAACACCGCCCCGCCCGGCAGCCCGATCCCGCCCATGATCACGAAGATCACGGGCAGCACGATGCTCAGCGCCACATGGGTGTACTTCAGCGGGTTGAGGGTCAGATAGCCCTTCGCGCCGATCGTCAGATCCCCGCCGTGCAGCGCGGTGCGCGCATGGGCGTACTCATGCAGGCAGAGGGAGACGATCCACCCCGAGACGACGAACAGGAACACGGCGAAGCCGGGGCTCGCGGAGTACTCCGTCCACACGGCCCACGCGGACACGACCATGATCGCGAACAGTCCGAGGAAGACGGGGCTGATGCGCCGCTCGCGGCGGCTGATGGCGGTGGTCATCGAGTGGGGTCTCCATACGGGCTGGTGAGCGCTGAGGGGGAAACGTCGAACGGGGGGCGCGGAGTTCCGGGCCAGGGTAAACGGGAGAACCGTCGGGCCAGGGAAAACGGGGGTAACGGCCGGGCCCCGGGAACCGGAAAATGGCAGGGCCACGGGAGCGGGAGAATGGCCGGGCCGGGGTCAGCGGGAGAACGGCCGGGGCAGGCGCGGTCGGCCGGGTGACCGGCATCCATCAGAATGGGCCCGTGCGCTACGGCATCCTCGGCACCACCCAGGCCCGCCACGACGACGGAACCCCCGTGGACGTCGGCGGGGCACGGCTGCGTGCGCTGCTGGCGGCGCTCGCGCTGGCGCCCGGGCAGGCGCGGACCACCGGGGCGCTCATCGATGAGATCTGGGTCACCGATCCGCCCGCCGACGGGCAGGGCGCGCTGCAGGCGCTGGTCGGGCGGCTGCGGCGGGCGCTCGGCAAGGACGCCGTGGAGTCCGTTCCGGGCGGGTACCGGCTGACCGCCGACCCCGACGACGTCGATCTGCACCGCTTCGAACGGCTCGCGGAGGAGGGCGCCCACGCCCTCGCCGACGGCGATCCGGCCAAGGCCGTCGATCTGCTGGACGCCGCCCTCGCGCTGTGGCGCGGGCCGGTGCTCAGCGATCTGCCCGACGCCTCCGCGCCCGCCGCCCGCGCCGAGGCGCGACGGCTGGACGCGCGGCGCGCCCGGCTCGCCGCCGACCTCGCCCTCGGCCGCCCCGCCCAGGCCCTCCCCGCACTCACCGGGCTCTGCGACGGCCACCCGCTGGACGAGCCGCTGCACGCGCTGCGCATCCGGGCCCTGCGGGACGTGGGCCGGGTGGCGGAGGCGCTGGCCGCGTACGAGGTGATCCGTACGGAGATCGCCGAGCGGCTGGGCGCCAATCCGGGGCCGGAGCTGCGGGGGCTGTACGCCGAGCTGCTGGCGGCGGCCGATGAGGGCTCTCCCGTACCGCCCGGCCCCGTTCCGCCGCGCCCCGTTCCCGCCCCCGCTCGTGGCGGCGGTGGGAATCTGCGGGCCCGGCTGACCAGCTTCGTCGGCCGCGAGGCCGATCTGGCGACCCTGCGCGGCGATCTGGCCGGCCACCGGCTGATCACCCTCCTCGGGCCCGGCGGCGCCGGGAAGACACGGCTGTCGCAGGAGGCCGCCGAATCGTTCGCGCCCGACTGGCCGGACGGGGTGTGGCTGGCCGAGCTCGCGCCCGTCGACGACCCCGAGACCGTTCCGGAGACGGTGCTCAGCGCGGTCGGGGGGCGCGAGACGGTCCTCCTCGGCACGTCGCCCGAGGGGCTGCGCGCCGCGACCGACCCGGCCGTGCGCGATCCGCGCGCCCGGCTCATCGAGCACTGCGCCCCGCGCCGGATGCTGATCGTGCTCGACAACTGCGAACACCTCGTCGCGGCCGCGGCCCACCTCGCCGAGTCGCTGCTCGCCCAGTGCCCCGGGGTCACCATCCTGGCCACCAGCCGCGAACCCCTGGCCGTCCCGGGCGAGTTGGTGCGTCCCGTGGAACCGCTGCCCGACCCCGTCGCGCTGCGGCTGCTCCAGGACCGGGGCGCGGCGGCCTTGCCCGGTTTCCGTACGGAGGACGATCCCGCCGCGTGCGCCGAGATCTGCCGGCGCCTCGACGGACTGCCCCTGGCGATCGAACTGGCCGCCGCGCGGCTGCGGCTGCTCACCCCACGGCAGCTCGCCGACCGCCTCGACGACCGCTTCCGCCTCCTGACCAGCGGCAGCCGTACGGCGCTGCCCCGCCAGCAGACCCTGCGAGCCGTCGTCGACTGGTCCTGGGACCTGCTCGACGCCGCCGAACGCACCGTGCTCGCCCGGCTGTCCGTCTTCGCGGGAGGCTGCGGTCTGACCGAGGCGGAGGCGGTGTGCGCGGACGCGGCCGGGACGGTGCGCGGATACGCCGGGGAAATCGCGGCGAACGAACACCACACCGGGGCCGTGGAGCCCCGGAACGTGGCCGCGCTGCTCGGCTCCCTTGTCGATAAATCGCTGGTGGTCACCGCGCCCGGACCGGAGCCCGGGGCGGACGGGGAGATGCGGTACCGGCTGCTGGAGACCGTCGCCGAGTACGCGGCGGAGCGGCTGGACGAGTCCGGCGAGCGGGCCGCGGTCGAACAGCGCCATCTGGTCGCCTACCGGGAGCTGGCCCGTACCGCCGATCCGCTGCTGCGCGGCCCCGCACAGCGCCACTGGCTGATCCGGCTGGAGACGGAGCACGAGAATCTGCGCACCGCGCTGCGCCGGGCCGTGGCCGCCCGAGAGGAGCAGGAGGCGCTGTGCCTGGTGCTCTCGCTCGGCTGGTTCTGGCATCTGCGCGGCCACCGCGGCGAGGCCCGCCAGTGGGCGAGCGCCGCGGCCGACCTCGGGCCGAGCCCCTTCGCATCGCCCGTGGTCCCCGCGCCACCGCTGTACGTCAGCTGCACGGCCGCCCCGCCGCCGATGGAGCCCGAACTGCTGGCGGAGGCGCGGCGGGGAGTGCGGCTGTACGCGCTGGCCAACATCGACGGCGACCTCCAGGCCATGGTGGGCGACGACACCCAGCGCGAGTTGGAGGGCATCGTCGCCGCCTACCGGCCGGGGCTGCCCCAGACCTGCCGTCTCCCGGGCATCCTGTGGTTCTTCGCGGTGATCCTCAAGGCGGACTTCGTCCTGCTGCGGGAGATGGCCGACGAGGCGGTGCGCACCTGCCGGGAGCTGGACTACGCATGGGAGCTGGCGTTCACCCTCCAGCTACGGGCCAAGTTCTACCGGGAGCCGAGCGGCGAGCACCAGGGCGCGACCCGCGACGCCGACGAAAGCCTGGAGATCTTCCGCGGGCTCGGTGACGTATGGGGCGAGGCGGAGGCGCTGGCCGGCCGCGGCGAGACCTGGGAGAAGCGCGGCGAGGCCGCGGCCTCGGCCGCGGACTACCGCGCGGCGATCCGCTGCGCCCAGGAGCTCGGGGCCCATGATCAGGTGCTGTTCCTCCGGTCCCGGCTGGCCGGGTTGTTCGTGGAGTTCGGGGACGAGGAGAAGGCCGCCGAGGGCGAGCGGATGCTGCGCGAGGTGGTCGAGCAGGGGCAGCACGCGGGCGCCGAGGCGCTGTCGTACGCCCGGATCCATCTGGCGCAGCGCTACGGAACCACGGGCCGCCTCGCGGAGGCGCGGACCCTTCTGGTCACCATGCACGGGGAGTTCGAGCACCGGGCGCTGCGGATGTTCGAGGGCATGGTGGAGGGGCTGCTGGCCTGGCTGGACCTGGTGGACGGACGGCCGGGCGACGCCCTGGCGACCGTGCGCGGCGCGCTGGCGAAGACCACCGGCCGGATGACGGAGATGGTCGCGCCGTTCATCCCGGTGACCCATCTGCTGACCGCCGCCGAGGCGCTGAGCGGCCTCGGCGGCCCGGAGAGGGCCGGGGCCGCGGGGGGGGGGGGAGGGGCGGACAGCCACGCGGCCCACACCCCCCACTAACCGATGTGACCCCCCCGCTGCGC
>NZ_JBHYVB010000243.1:7943-8398 GCF_042750115.1 Streptomyces sp. NPDC059455 | reverse complement strand
GCGCGGTTGTGTGTGTGAGGGCGCGCGTCACCCCGCGTCTCACCCGGGGGCCCCCGCCGCGCGGCGGGCGGCGGCCCCCGCCCCCCCCGGAGCGGGCCGTGGCCGCGGCGCGGCTGCTGGGGGCGTACGACACGCTGCGCAAGCCCCAGCAGTACCGGATCTCCGCCGGCGAGCGGACGCGCCGGGAGTGGACCGAGGCCGCGGCGCGGGCCGAGCTCGGGGACACCGCGTACGAGCGGACCCACGCCGAGGGCGGCGACCTCACCCTGGCCGAGGCCATCGCACTGGTCTGAGCGGGTCGCACTGGTCTGAGCGGGCCGGTGAGCGGGTCGGGGAAGCACCGGGAGGGGCGAGACGGCGACCGGCCGGGGGCCCCCCCGAGGGCGGCCCCCGCCCGGGGGCCCAGACCCGGGGACCGAAGGTAGTGGTTTTTGTGTAAAAGAGCCCCCCCACAC
>NZ_JBHYVB010000243.1:0-7933 GCF_042750115.1 Streptomyces sp. NPDC059455 | reverse complement strand
TTGGGCGGGGGGGGGGGCGGGGGGGGGGCACGCACGGGGTGGGGGGTGCCGGGGCCGGGCGGGGGCCCCCGCTTGGGGCGCGCCGGGGGCGTGGCCCGAGACCGTGGACCGTCAGGTCGTCTTGTTGCGGAACTTGCGCACCGCGAGCGGCGCCACGATCACCGTGATGGCCACCGCCCAGACCATGGTCACCGTCACCGGTTCGGCTATCGCGCCATGGCCGCTGGTCAGCGCCCGTGCGGCGTCCGCGAGCCGGGACAGCGGGTTGTACTCGGTGAAGGACCGCAGCCAGTCCGGCATGGTGGCGGTCGGGGCGAAGATGGACGAGCCGAACTGGAGCGGCATCATCACCAGGAAGCCCATACCGCTGACCGCCTGCGGGGTGGGCAGCGACATCCCCAGCAGCATGAAGATCCAGGTCAGCGAGGATCCGAAGGCCAGGGCCAGCACCACCGCGGCCAACAGCTCCAGCGGCCCGGTCTCGAGCTCGAAGCCCATGATGAAGCCCATGATCAGCAGGATGATGGTGGACACCAGCATCCGGCCGCACTCCACGATCAGCTTGGCTATCAGCACCGAGGAGCGGGCGATCGGCAGCGTGCGGAACCGGTCCATGACGCCCTTGTTGAAGTCGTCATTGACGCCGGTGCCGATCGACATCGCGATGTTGAGCCCGCCCATCGCCATCAGGCCGGGAATGAAGTAGTTGACGTACTCGGAGCGGTTGCCGCCCGTCATCGCGCCGCCGAAGACATAGGTGAACAGCAGCGCGAAGACGATCGGCATGGCCAGGGCGTCGAACATCGCGAACGGTTCGTACCTGATCTGCATGACGTTGCGCCGCACCAGCGCGCCGATGTGGCGCAGATTGGCGCGGAGGCCGATCCGGCCGTCGCTCTTTCCCCGCAGGGGCGCGGTCATCGTGGCCGTACTCACGCGGGGACCTCTTCCAGCGTCTTGTTGTCCTGCGGTGTGGATGCCTTACGGCCGGTGATGGCCAGGAAGACCTCGTCCAGGCTGGGCAGATGGGTGTCGATCCCGGCGATCGCGAAACCGCGCTGGCCGAGCAGACCGATCAGGGCGGTCAGCTGCTCATCGCTGGCGATGGGCACATTGACCAGGCCCTCCTCCACATCGGCGGTCGCGCCGCCGATGCCGTCGAGCCCCGCCTGGGTGATGGCGCCGACCATGCGGTGCAGCTCACCGGCGTCGGACGGGCGGATCTGGAGGGTGCGGCCGCCGATCTTGGCCCTGAGCTCGTTCACCCGGCCGTCGGCGATGACCCTGCCCCGGTCGATCACCGTCAGATGGTCGGCGAGCTGCTCGGCCTCCTCCATGTACTGGGTGGTCAGCAGCACGGTGGCCCCGTCGGCGACCATCCTCCTGACCTCGTCCCACACCTCGTTACGGGCGTGCGGGTCCAGACCGGTCGTCGGCTCGTCCAGATAGAGCACCGAGGGCCGGCCGATCATGGACGCGGCCAGGTCGAGCCGGCGGCGCATACCGCCGGAGTAGGTGCGCACGCGCCGCTTGCCGGCCTCGGTGAGCGAGAACCGCTCGAGCATGGTGTCCGCCCGCGCACGGGCCTCCTTGCGGGAGAGATCGAGCAGCCGCCCGACCATGTAGAGGTTCTCCCAGCCGGGGAGCTTCTCGTCGACCGAGGCGTACTGCCCGGTCAGCCCGATGGTGCGGCGCAGCTGGCGGGGCTGGCGCACCACGTCGTACCCGGCCACCACCGCGGTGCCGGCGTCCGGCACCAGCAGGGTGGACAGACACCGGACGAGTGTCGTCTTACCGGCGCCATTGGGGCCCAGCACCCCCAGGACGGTGCCCTCCGGCACGTCCAGATCCACTCCGTCGACGGCCTTGGTGTCACCGAAGTGCTTGACCAGCCCCCGTACTTCGACGGCGTTGCCGTCCCTGATCCTGTGTTCCCGCATCATGCGCTCAGGATGACAGCCGTCACCGACAGACCGCCGACAGGCGGCAGACAGCCCGCCGACGGGGGAAGATCGGCGGGCTGTCGTTGTACCGCAGTGGCTCGTGGTGCCTAGCGGAAGGAGTGCTCCTCGGCCGGGTAGGCCCCGCCGACGACGTCCTCCGCGAAGGCCCGCGCCGCGTCGCCCAGGCCCTGGCGCAGCTCGGCGTACTGCTTGACGAAACGCGGCACCCGGCCGTCGGTCATGCCCGCCATGTCCGTCCACACCAGCACCTGGGCGTCGCAGTCCGGACCGGCACCGATGCCGACGGTGGCGATGTGCAGCGACCGCGTCACCTCGGCGGCCAGCTCGGCCGGGACCAGCTCCAGGACGACCGCGAAGGCGCCCGCGTCCTGGACCGCCTTGGCGTCCCGCAGCAGCTGCTGGGCCGCCTCCTCGCCGCGCCCCTGGACCGGGTAGCCGCCGTAGGCGTTGACGGACTGCGGGGTCAGGCCGATGTGCGCCATGACCGGGATACCGGACTGGACCAGCAGCTCGATCTGGTGGGCGGACCGCTCCCCGCCCTCCAGCTTCACCGCGCCCACGCCCGCCTCCTTGACCAGCCGGGTGGCGTTCCGCAGCGCCTGGACCGGGCCCTCCTGGTACGAGCCGAAGGGCAGGTCGCCGACGACGAGGGCGCGCCGGGTGCCGCGGACCACGGCGGCGGACAGCAGCGTCGTCTCGTCCATGGTGACGGGCACGGTGGACTCGTAGCCCAGATGGCAGTTGCCCATCGAGTCGCCGACCAGCAGCACCGGGATGCCCGCCTGGTCGAAGACGGACGCGGTCATCGCGTCGTAGGCGGTGAGCATCGGCCACTTCTCGGCGCGCTCCTTGGCGGCCGCGATGTCACGGACGGTGATGCGGCGGGAGCCCGTGCCCCCGTAGAGCGCCTTCTCGGACTGCTTTCGCGCAGGACTGACGTGCGTCATCGCTACGGCTCCTGTTCATCATCTCGAGGCACCCTGACGGCGTCCCCGGACCAACCCCATGCTGGCACGGCTCCTGCCGGGGCGAAAGTGGGCCCGGATCGCAAAGATTTTCCAATACGAGACGGTCTCGTATCGTAAGTCGCCTAGCCTGGGCGGCATGGCAACCCCACCCAGCGCCCAGGGCGCACCGGCCGAGTCCGGCGTCCCGGAGGCGATCCACCGCAGACGCTGGGCGATCCTCGTCGTCCTGATGTTCAGCGTGCTGGTCGTCGTCCTCGACAACTCGATACTCAACGTGGCGATGAAGACCATCGCCTCGCCGAAGCCCACCGGGCTCGGCGCCACCCAGAGCCAGCTCGAGTGGGCGATCAACTCCTACACGCTGGTCTTCGCCGGGCTGCTGTTCACCGCGGGGATCCTCGGCGACCGGATCGGCCGTAAGAAGGTCCTGCTCGGCGGGATGACGGTGTTCGGCATGGGCTCGGTGCTCGCCGCCTTCTCCGGATCGCCCGGTGAACTCATCGGCTTCCGGGCGCTCATGGGGCTCGGCGCCGCCTTCGTGATGCCCGCGACCCTCGCCATCCTGGTCAATGTCTTCGAACGCGAGGAGCAGGCCAAGGCGATCGGCATCTGGGTCGCCGCGGTGGGGCTGGCCATCGCCATCGGCCCGATCAGCGGCGGACTGCTGCTCGAACACTTCTGGTGGGGTTCGGTCTTCTTCGTCAATGTGCCGATCGTGATCGTCGGACTGATCGCGATGGTGGTGCTCGTCCCCGACTCCCGGGACCCCGCGCCCGGCCGGGTGGACCCGCTGGGCGTACTGCTGTCCGTCGTCGGGCTCGTCCTGCTGGTCTACGGCATCATCAAGGGCGGCCAGCTCGCGGACTTCACCGACGCCCAGGTGCTGGGCTCGATCGCCGCCGGGCTCGCCGTCCTGGGCCTGTTCGTGGTGCACGAGAAGCGCAGCGACCACCCGGCCATCGATATCGGCTACTTCCGCAACCCCGCCTTCTCCGCCGCCATCGCCGCCGTCGCCCTGGTCTTCTTCGCCCTCATGGGCGTGACCTTCTTCATGGTCTTCTACACCCAGAGCGTGCGCGGCTACAGCGCCCTCGAATCCGGGCTGCTGATCCTGCCGCTGGCCGTGGCACAGCTGATCTTCGCCCCGCGGGCCCGGCTGGTCGTCGAGCGGTTCGGCGCCCGCGCGGTGTGCACCGGCGGGATGCTGCTGGTGGCCGCCACCATGTCGGGGTTCCTGCTGCTGGGCGTGGACACCCCGATCGTCGTGCTCGAGGTGCTGTTCTTCGCCCAGGGCGCCGGAATGGCGCATATCATGCCGCCGGTGACCACCGGGATCATGCAGGCGCTGCCGCGCCAGAAGGCCGGCTCCGGCTCGGCGCTCAACAACACCTTCCGGCAGGTCGGCGGCGCGCTCGGGGTCGCGGTGCTGGGCTCCGTGCTCTCCACCGCCTACCGCGACCGGATGCGGGACACCCTGGCCGCCGTGCCCGGCCTGCCCGACTCCGTACAGCGCTCGGCCGGCGAGTCCGTCGAGGCCACCATGGGGGTCGCCGAGAAGCTCGGGCCCAGGGGCCAGGCGCTGGTGGGCCCGGCCCAGGACGCCTTCGTCCACGCCATGCACATCACCGCCCTCGGCTCGGCGGGCGTCGCCGTCCTCGGCGCGCTGGTCGTCCTGGCCTTCCTGCCCGGCAAGGAAGGTCCCGGCCGGGCCCCCGACGACGGGCGGCAGCATCCGCGGGAGGAGGCGTCGGCCGGCCAATGAGCGCACCGGAGAGCTCCGCACCCAGGCTCCGCGGCCGCCCCCGCAGCCCCGCCACCGACGCCGCGATCATCGAGGCCGCGCTGCGGCTGCTGGAGGAGGGCGCCTCGGTCGGCGGTCTTTCGATCGAGGGGATCGCCCGCGAGGCGGGCGTCGGCAAGGCCACCGTCTACCGCCGCTGGCCCGGTAAGGACGCGCTGATGCTCGATGTGCTGCGCTCCCTCGAGGAGCCCAGCCCCGAGCCGGCCGGGGTATCGGTGCGCGACGACCTCGTCGCCATCCTGGAGTTCATGCGCCGGCGCGGGCTCGCCAAGCGCAACTCCGCCCTGCTGCGCAGCGTCATCACCCAGATGCACGCGCACAAGGAGCTGTGGCGGGCCTACGACGAGAACGTCATAGCGGCCCGCCGCGCGAGCCTGCGCGCCGTGCTGCGGCGGGGCCGGGAGAGCGGTGAGATCCGCGCCGATGTGGATCTGGAGCTGCTCGCCGACCTCTTCACCGGCCCGATGCTCGCCCGCGCCATGCTCCACGAGTGGAAGGAGCTGCCCGAGGGGCTGGCCGAACGGATCGTCGACACGGTCCTCGAAGGGGTCTCCCCACGCCGTTGAGCTCCGCTGAGCGGTTTGTGCCTGTTATGTCACAACACCCCCTCCCGGGCCGGGATGTGGAACTCGGGGCCATCGTCCCTTCGTCCTCGGACGGGGAGCACCCCAACCGGGGGCGTCGGGAAAAGCCCTGGTCATCACCTAGGGTCGTAGTCCAAGGCGCGGCAGTTGAGGCAGTGAGGGACAGCGAATGACGCAGGCGCACACGCAGGAGACGGGACAGCTCGGGGACGACGCGCCCCAGCGATCGGGCTCCCGGATCGGCCGCCTGTTCGACCGGCTCCGGAACGATCGCGGCATCTGGCGGCGCGGACTGGTGCTGGCGGCGATCGCGGTCCTGCTCGCCCTGGTCATGATCTTCCACGCCGACATCCCCAACCGGGTGGGCAACCTCGGCTCGCTGCTGGAGACGTTCCTGCCGTGGCTGGGCCTGTTCCTTCCGGTGCTGCTGGTGCTCGGTCTGGTGCGGCGGTCGGCGAGCGCCGTGCTGGCGCTGGTGCTGCCCGTCGCCGTCTGGCTGAACCTCTTCGGCGGGCTGATGTTCTCCGACAAGTCCGGCGGCGGCGGTGAGCTGACCGTCGTCACCCACAACGTCAACGCGGAGAACGCCGATCCGACCGGCACCGCGAAGGACGTGGCCGCCTCGGGCGCCGATGTGGTGGCCCTGGAGGAGCTGACGGACTCGGCCGTGCCGACGTACGAGCGGGCCCTGGCCGGCACCTACCGCTACCACGCCGTGCAGGGCACGGTGGGGCTGTGGAGCAAGTACCCGCTGTCCGGCACCAAGCCGGTGGACATCAAGCTGGGCTGGACCCGGGCGCTGCGCACCGCCGTCGCCACCCCGCGCGGTGAGGTCGGCGTCTATGTGGCCCATCTGCCCTCGGTGCGGGTGAAGTTCAACGCGGGCTTCACCGCCGGCCAGCGCGACGACAGCGCCGAGGCGCTGGGCCAGGCCATCGCCCGGGAGCCGCTGAACAAGGTGATCCTGCTCGGCGATCTGAACGGCACCATGAACGACCGCGCGCTCGCCCCCGTCACCGCGCAGATGCGGTCCGCCCAGGGCGCGGCGGGCGACGGCTTCGGCTTCAGCTGGCCCGCCTCGTTCCCGATGGCGCGGATCGACCAGATCATGGTGCGGGGGCTGGACCCGGTCTCGGCGTGGGCGCTGCCCAGGACCGGCAGCGATCACCTTCCGCTGGCGGCGTCGGTCGACTACTGAGCCGTGCCGCTACGGAGCCGTGCCGCTCGGGGCCGTCGGGTGACATAGCTCACGGGCACCCGGCGAGATCTTACGTGCCGTTCATCTTGGAGATCTCCTCGGGAACATTCTGCGTGAGAGACTTTGTTCAGCTAGAGAACATACGCATCCCTGCACGTTTCTCCTTCGTTTGAAAGGTCTCTCATGCCCCTGGCCCTGCTCGCCCTTGCTGTGAGCGCCTTCGGCATTGGTACTACCGAATTCGTGATGATGGGCCTGCTGCCCAATGTCGCGAATGATCTGGACACCTCGGTGCCCACGGCCGGATACCTCGTCTCCGCCTACGCCATCGGAGTCGTGGTGGGCGCTCCGCTGCTGACCGCCCTCGGTTCCCGTATCCCGCGCAAGCGGATGCTCGTGTTGCTCATGGCGCTCTTCACGGTGGGCAACCTCGCCTCCGCCCTCGCCCCCAACTTCGGGCTGCTGATCGCGGGCCGGGTGCTCGCCGGGCTGCCCCACGGCGCGTTCTTCGGCGTCGGCGCGGTGGTCGCCGCGCGACTGGTGACCGAGGACCGGCGGGCCCGCGCGGTCGCCACCATGTTCCTCGGGCTGACCATCGCCAACATCGTCGGCGTCCCCGTCGCCACCCTGCTCGGCCAGAACCTCGGCTGGCGCGCGACCTTCCTGGTCGTCGCCGCGATCGGCGTGGTCGCCATGGCCGCGCTCGCCCGGCTCGTCCCGCAGATCTCCCACGAGCAGCACGGCGGGCTGCGCCAGGAACTCGGCGCGCTGCGCGACCGCCAGGTGCTGCTGGGGCTGCTCACCGCCGTCTTCGGCTTCGCCGGTGTCTTCGCCGTCTACAGCTACCTCGCCTCGATGATGACCGAGGTCACCGGGTTCGGTGAGTCGACGGTCACTTTGGTGCTGGCGCTGTTCGGCATCGGCATGACCCTGGGCGCCCTCGCCGCCGGCCCGCTCACCGACCGGGCGCTGCGGCCCACGCTCTACGGCTCGCTGGCGGCGCTCGCCGCCGTGCTCGTGGCCTTCGACTTCACGGTGCATGTGAAGTGGGCGGCGCTGCTGACGGTCGTGGTGCTGGGCGCGGTCGGCTTCATGACCACCACCCCGCTCCAGATGCTGGTGATGAACAAGGCCCAGCACGCCCCGACGCTGGCCTCCGCCTCCAACCACTCCGCCTTCAACCTGGCCAACGCCGGTGGCGCGTGGCTCGGCGGCGTCGCCATCGCGGCGGGCTGGGGCTGGACCTCCCCGACGCTGGTCGGCGCGGTGCTCGCGGTGATCGGCCTCGCGATCGCCCTGATCGCGGGCCTGACCGACCGGACCCCGGCGAGCGGCTCCCGGGTCGTCGCGAGCAGCGAGTCGCTGCCGCAGCTGTCCGAGGTGGGCTGAGGTAGGGGGTGTCCGGCGGGTCTTTCGCC
>NZ_JBHYVB010000242.1:0-15356 GCF_042750115.1 Streptomyces sp. NPDC059455 | reverse complement strand
CGCGGGGGGGGGTCTCCGCCCCCCCCCCCGCGCGCGGGGCGCGCGGCGCCCCGCCGCCCGCGCCCCCCCCCCCCCCCGCCCCTTTTGCGGTCAGTGACAGCCGGACCGCGTCTCGGCGGTGTCCTTCAGCCGTTGCATCCAGTCCTTGAGGCCCGCATCGAGGCTGCTCTGGCTGCCGGGGATGTCGGCTTCGACGGGAGGGCCCGCCCAAGACTCCTCCGTGGTGGCGAGCACGCCGCCCTTGACCGGCTTGAAGGTGAACAGGTGGACACCGGTGATGCCGTTCACGGGCGCGCCCCATGCGGTGCACCGCAGCGGCCTGACCGATTTGACCGTCGACTTGACCTTCATGTTCTGCGGTGACCATTCGAAGGACGAACCCGGCCGCAGCGGCCCCGGCGTCGTCTTCCGCGCCGGGGTGATCTCCGGTATCCAGCTCGCCCAGTTGTCGATATCCGTGTGCAGACGCCAGACCGTCGTCAGAGGCGCCTTGATGAGAACGCTGGCCCTGCTGATCACGGGGGCCCGCTTGTCGACGGTCACGCCCTGGCAGTCCTGGTAGGTCCGGGCACTCGGCCGCGCCTCGTCCGCCGCCGCCACTGGCTGCACGGCCAGAGTCACCGTCGTGCCGAGTGCGGCGACACCGATGCCCTTCAGGAGCTTGCGTCGTGCGTTCATCAAGGTCTTCCTCTTCTCGGTCGTCCATGCGCCACACTTTACGACCGTAAGGCTACGGCCGTAAGTCGAGTACGACAAGAGGTTCACCCCAATAAACTTCGGGGTGTAAGGTTACAGAGTGGAGAAGACCAGCGCGGCAGGCCCGGCCGCACCGAAACGGGCGCGTGCGCGCAACCGCCGCGGCGAGGGCGGCCGCCTGCGCGAGGACATCGTCTCCGCCGCCGCGGCGCTGCTCGACGAGACCGGCGACGAACACGCCATCACCCTGCGGTCGGTCGCCCGCAAGGTGGGCATCTCCGCCCCGTCGATCTATCCGCACTTCCCCGACCAGCCGGCCATCATGCTGGCCGTCGTGCAACGGGAATTCGCCGAACTGGAAACCCTCCTGCGCTCCGTCGTACAGGAGGCCGGTGACAACCCACGAGAACAGCTGCATGCCGTCTGCCGGTCCTACCTCGCCTTCGCGAAGAGCCACCCCGAGCGCTACCGCACGATGTTCGGGGGCCTCTGGATGCCGACCCTGGGCGACAACTCCCTGACCGAGGAGGACCTCGTCAGCCTCGGCTCGACGGCCATACAGGTACTCGTCGACGTTCTCACCGACTGCGCCGCCGCGGGCCAGTGCGCCATCAGCGACCCGGGGCTCGACGCGATCACACTGTGGCTCAGCCTGCACGGCCTCGCGCACCAGCGTGCCGTCATCCGCGCCTTCCCCTGGTCGGAGGAGAGCATCGCCGACTCCATCGTCACCAGAATCACCTGCCTCAAAGACGCCTGATCACCACCTCCGGGCAACGCCTGATCACCGCCTCCGGGCAACCCACATACCCGCCAGGGACGACGCACCCGCCGTCGGCGACAGCACCCCGCCCCACCCCGCACGGCGCCCCCGACCCGCACGGCACCCGGGGGCCGAGGGCGCCGAGGGCGCGCAATCTCCTCTTCGAGGGCCTTCACCCTCTTCTCGAAGCCGGTCACCATCGAGGGCCGTACCGGTCTTCTTCGATCCGTAACCTTACAGCGTGAAGTTTACTGCCGCACCCCCTTGCCGCACTCGACTTACATGCGTAGCCTTACGTACGTAAGCACACAGCTGAGGCGTCAAGGAGCCCCCTCATGAGCACATCGGTCGCCATCCGCGCCACCGAGATCGTCCTGCCCGGCAAGGTCGAGCCGAGCGGTCTGGAGGTCCGGACCCGCGACCTTCCCGCTCCGGACACGGGCCAGGTCCTCCTGCGGATGGACGCGACCGGGGTCTCCTTCGCCGAGCAGCAGATGCGCCGCGGCAAGTACTACGACCAGCCGCCGTTCCCCTTCGTGCCCGGGTACGACGTGGTGGGCACCGTCATCTCGACGGGGCCCGGCGTGGACGCCGGGATGACCGGACACCGGTTCGCCGCGGTCACCAAGGTCGGCGCATGGGCCAGTCATCTGCTGATCGACGCCGCGGAGCTGATGCCGGTGCCGGACGGCATGGACGCGGCCACCGCGGAGACCGTGGTCGTCAACGGGATCACCGCCTGGCAGATGCTGCACCGAACGGCCAAGGTGCGCTCCGGCGGAACCGTCGTGGTGCTGGGCGCCAACGGCGGCGTCGGCTCCATCCTCGTGCAGCTGGCCCGGCACGCCGGAATCACGGTGATCGGCACGGCCTCGGCGCGGCACCACACGAGCGTGCGCGAACTGGGCGCCACCCCGGTCGACTACCGCGACCCGGACATGTACGACCAGATCCGGAAGATCGCGCCGGACGGCGTCGACGCGGTCTTCGACCACGTCGGCGGCCCCGGGGTCGTGGAGTCGTGGCGGCTGCTGCGCCGGGGCGGAACCCTGGTCTCGTACGGCACCGCCGCGACGAAGAACGAAGAGGGCAGCTCGCAACTGCCGGTGCTGAAGCTGTTCGGGCAGCTCTCGGCGTGGAACTCGCTGCCCAACGGCAAGAGCGCGCACTTCTACAGTTTCTGGGCGGGCCGGCGCTGCCGGACGGAATTTCGGCGCCGACTGACCGAGGACCTCACCGAGGTGCTGCGCCTGGTGGCCGACGGCGTCCTCACCCCTCAGATCGCCGCCGAGATCCCGCTGTCCGACGCCGCCTCGGCGCTGGCGCTCGCCGAGTCCCGCACCGTCATCGGCAAGGTCGTCCTCGTCCCGGAGGCCTGACCGGCGCGTTCTCATCCCGCACGCCTCTGACCACGGCGGCCGACCCGCTCATGCCGCGCGGCATCTCGCGACCCACCGTCACGCACCACCCACTCAGCCCGGTACCCGGGCAGCTTCCCGGACCGCGTACGCACCCGTGCCGGCTCTCGGCCACCTCTGCCGGTCCGCCCGTCTCGTCAGTTCACCCCGCAGTTCACCCCGCAGTTTTCCCCCCACCACCCCGGAGGTTCCGTCATGCCCTTCGCCACCGCCGCCCCCCAGGTCACCGCCCCCAGCACCGCCTCCGCGACGCACTCACCGGGCGAGGTCGACAACCGCGCGACCTACATCGGCTTCGGACTCGCCTACGTGCTCGGGCACGGCTCCGCCGCACTCTCCAAGGGCACCAGCCCGCTGCTCGATCTGCCTGCCTGGCTGCCCATGGCACTCCTCGGCGCCGGACTCGCGACCGGCACCGTCCAAGCCACCCGCGCCGCCCTGCGCGCCCAGCGCGGCGTCACAGGGCCGGACCTCCTGTCCGGCAAACTGCTCGGCGCCTCCTGGCTCATCGGCTTCGCCGCCCTGTTCCTCGCCATCACCGGCCTGTCGTCCGCCGTCGAGGCGCCCGACCTGCAGTCCGTGCTCTGGCCCACCGGATCCGGCCTCATCGTCGGCTTGATCTACGTCAGCGAAGGCGCCGCACGCCGCAACGTCCTGCACTACGGTCTCGGCGTCTGGCTCGCGCTGACCTCCACCGCCGCGCTCTTCCTCGGCACCCCCGGCCTCTACTGGGTCCTCGCCATCGCCGGTGGCGGCGCCTACGCCATCGCCACCGTCCTCGAACGCCGCCGCCTCGCCCTCCGCTGACCACCACCCCCGCCTTCACCCACGCACCCACGCACCACCACGGCAAGGAGAACCCGATGATCTACCACGGCATCCGCGTGAAGCTCAGGGAAGGCATCACCTCCCAGCAGATCGACGAGGCGCTGGACTGCCTCAAAGACCAGGGCCGGGCCATCCCCGCGGTGAAATCGTTCATCTTCGGCCGCGAATACAACAGCGACTTCGACTGGAGTGCGGTGTTCGCCCTGGAAGATCTGGATGCGTACTGGGAGTACCTCACCCACCCGGTGCACGTGACATCGGAACGGGTCTGCTTCCCTCTGATCGAAAGGTTCGAGAGTTTCGACATCTCCGACACCCCCCACCCAGAACTGGGCGCCAAGATCGCAGAGCTGCAGAAGCGGCACTACGAAGCCGACCCCGGGCTCGCCGAGCTGTTGTCCGGCCTCGACTCCCACACCGGCAGCAGCGCTCTTGCACACGGGAGTTGACCGGGCGCTTTTCGGGTCATGGCGCAGCGCATTCCGCCCACACCGTCTTGCCGACGGGGATACGAGGCGTCGTCCCCCAGCGAGTGGCCAGCAGGTCGACGAGGAGGAGACCACGCCCCGATTCGTCATCGGCCGTCAGCGTCGGCGGAATGACCGGGAGACGGTCCTCGCGAGCGTCCGAGACCTCGATACGGATCGTCCGCGTCGAGGACGCGCAGGCGAGGCGGAGACGGAAGTCCCGCCCGGGTACGTGGCCGTGCCGTACGGCGTTCGAGGCCAGCTCCGCCACCAGCAGGGCCACCGTGCAGGACGCGTCCGACGCGGCCGGATAACCCCACTCCTCCATCCGCCGCACCGCGAGCCGCCGAGCGAGACGCGCTCCGCGCGGTGTAGCGGGGAACTGCTGGGTGAGCTCCCGGAGTTCGGGCTCGGGGTCCGGCGCCGTGGTCGTCTTCAGCACGGTGTTGTCCATTTCCGTCCGATCGATCTTCCGTACGATTCGCAGCGTGTGCGCATCGTGACGTTCCGTGGTTAAGGATCGCGGCGCGGGTCTACGCTCAAAAGGCCATGACGCCTTACCTTTCAGGCCGTAAGGAACGGAAGTGATGTTTTGGCCAGAGAAGTTGATCCTCGCTCGTCGATGGCGGCGCTCTTCGGATCCCGGGTCCGCAGACTCCGCACGGCCGCCGGTCTGACCCAGGCCGAGCTGGGCGAGAGGACACATGTGGTCAGCACCCGGATCACCCAGATCGAGCGCGCGTCCGGGGCGAAACCGACATTCGAGCTGGCGCGGACCCTCGACACCGTCCTCGGGGCGGACAGCCTGCTGGTGGACATGTGGCCGTACGTCTACCGGGAGGCGTTCCCGGACTGGTCGCGGGCATTCATGGCCTACTCGGAGCGGGCGGTGTCCATCAGGCAGTACGCGGCGCATGTGGTGCCCGGTCTGTTGCAGACCGAGGACTACGCACGGGCCGTTCTGCGCGTCGGTTTGTCTCTCACCAGCGAGGAGCAGTTGGAAGACCGTGTGACCGCCAGGCTCAGGCGACAGGAACGGCTCACTTCACCCGACCGCCCCGAAGTGTGGGTCGTCCTGGACGAGGCGGTGTTGCGGCGTCCGATCGGAGGCAGGGCCGTCATGCGGGAACAGTTGGCCAGGCTCCTGGACGCCGCCATGGAACCCCACATCACCGTGCAGGTACTGCCCTTCGACCAGGCGGAGCACGACGTGATGGGCGGGTCCCTGACCGTGCTGACGTCGCCTGACGAGACAGAGGTGGCCTACACGGAAGGCGCCCACTACGGCCAACTCATCGAAGAACCAAGGGACGTCAAGCGCTTCGCGCTGTCCTACGATCGGCTGCGGGCAGTATCCCTGCCCCCACTCATGTCGCTCGACATGATCCGATCCGTGATGGAGGGCAACCACCGTGGAGCGAGTGTCCCGTCCCGATCTGAACGACGCCGCGTGGCGCAAGAGCAGCTACAGCAATCAGGAGGGTGGCGACTGCGTGGAGGTGGCCGACGGCATACCCGGCGTCGTCCCCGTCCGTGACAGCAAGCGGCCCGATGGCCCCGCGCTGGTCTTCCCGGCGGCCTCCTGGACCGACTTCCTTGCCGAACTGACGACCGGCCGCAGCCTCTGATGCCCACACCGAATAAGTCCTCGTAATACGGCCACACTTGGGAGCCTGGATGTCCGAAATAGGCTCTCCGGCGCACGGAACCTCCCCCGGGCACCGCACATCTTCCGGTGCGCAGGCGCCGACTGACTTCGCGCGCCGATTCGTATGCGAGGGGAATCCCGAACTTCATGAAGAACAAGCTGACCGCCGTGGCCCTTGCGGGCCTCGTCGTCGCGAGCGCTGCCGCTACGGCCATCCCGGCCTCGGCCGCCACCGCCAAGGCCGCGCCGACCCGCTGCCACACCGCCGACCTGAAGGCCGGCTTCGCCATGGGGGAGGACGCGAGACCGGAGATGGATCAGACCGAGAGGCAAACCCAGGCGTACATCTGGTTCACCAACAAGAGCAACCGCACCTGTACCCTGTCCGGTTTCGCCGGTGTCGACATGATCGGCGCTCAGGGGACTGACGGCACCTGGTCGCTGGCACGCTCCTCCAAGACGCCCGAAAAGATGGTCCTGGGGCCGGGAGATACGACCGACTTCAGCATCACCCTGCTCCCGGTGGCCGAGTCCACGCCGCGGAAGGAGAAGTTCGTTCCGGCGAAGTTCCTGGTCACCCCGCCGAACGAGACGGCGCACTTCACCCTGAAGTGGCCGTTCGGCGGCCAGATCCTCAAGCAGGACGGCGCCACCCACCCGGCCACCTACCTCAACCCGGTCGGGCTGTAACCAAGCCGGCCCGCCGGACTCTCGTACACGGGGATCCGGCGGGCCACGAACTCCCCCAAAGAACCGGGATAAAGAACTCCCGCCCACCCACCCTTCCTGCTGCTCACCCGTACGAGTGACCAGCTTGCGGGCGAAGCACGCCAGTCGTTACGTTCACGGCAACACAACCGCAAACAGACGACGGCCCCCGGCCGGGACTGGCATCCCGAACGAGGGCCTGACCGATCAGGAAGAAATGAGCTTCCCGATGGCTGGCCCGCAGTCTAACGCGCCCACGCGCGCCGAAGCCGGAGCTCCGACCTCCGGCGTGATCCACGTCCGTACCCGCCTCACCGCCGACTTCACGGTGATCGCCAACGCCCTCGTCGCAACGACGCGGAAGCGCGGTCACGATCGGCGTCGCGGCGTACATCTCCTCGCTCCCCGACGGCACCCCCGTCAGCATCGCCGCACTGTGCGAGCACTTCACCGAGGGCGAGATCCTGATCTCGCGGGCGTTACGGGAGTTGGAGTCCGCCGGCTACCTGCAGCGGCGACGCGAACGCGGCTCCGGGGGCGTCATCCGCACCCGCACCTACTTCTACGACGTCCCAAGGGGCGGTGCCGCACCCACCCCACCACGCCCCCGAAGGCCCCGTCCGAAGGTGCCTCGGGAGACACCCGCCGCGCATACACCACCGCACACACCCGAACCGGAAGCCGCTGCCGACACCAGCTCCACGCCTCCCCCACTGGCCAAGGCCGACGAGCAGGCCGTCACCATCCTGACCTCGCTACGCATCGTCGACCCCCGGCTCATCCTGTCCCGCCGGGACGTGGCCGAACTCGCACCCGCCGTCAGCGAATGGCTCGCCGCCGGGGTGGGACCCGCGCAGATCACCCGTGCGCTCACCACGCGCCTCCCCGACCGCCTCCTGACCCGCCCCGCCCGCATCCTCGCCTTCCGCCTCAGCGAGCCCCCACTTCCCGTACCCACCCCGGCTGTCCCACCCAGCACACCGCCCGTCCTCCCCTGGCGGACCTGCGACGGCTGCGACCGCGCCTTCCGCTCCACGAACGACACCCGCTGCCGCGACTGCCGAGCCGCCTCCGGCGAGGACCTGCGGGCGGCCTGCTGAGAGAACGTCAAGGCGATGCCTAACCGGCCGGGCGCGCCTCCACCATGCCGCCCGGTGACGTCGGCGCGAAACGGATCCCGCCCGGAGCCTTCCCGGGCCGTGACTTTCGCTCTACAGGTCGGCAGCGACGCTTCGCATGACCGATTCCAGATCATGCTCGCCCGCCGGGGTCTGCACACCGTGCTTCAGAGCCCCTGCCATGAGTCGTGCCGGCAGATCCCCGCTCACCAGCTCGGCCCATGCGTCGTTTTCCGCTCGCAGGCCGTCGGTCAGGTCCGCCGGAGCGACCAGCCGCTTGGCTGCGGCGATGAGCTCCGGGGACAGCGCGGCAATCTTCTCCGCGACCCCGTCAACGAACGCGTCCAGCTCGGCTGCGGGCACCGAGCGGTTGATCCACCCGTAGGCGGCTGCGGTGTCCGCATCCACCAGGTCGCCGGTGAGCAGCAGTTCCAGCGCCCGGTTGCGTCCGACCCGCTCGCGCAGGTACTGCGTGCCTCCGCCGCCCGGCACGATGCCCATCAGTACCTCGCTCTGTCCGATGCCCGCGGTCTCTCGCGCGGCGAAGGTCATGTCGGCCGCCGCGATGAACTCCGCGCCTCCGGCTCGTGCCTTGCCCGCCAGTTTGATGATCGTCACCTGTGGCTGGTGTCGCAGCAGCTCGCCGACCCCCTGGAAGAGGTTGGCGTCCGGGTTGCGGTCCGCGATCTCCTGCAGCTCGTCCATCTCGTTGAGGATGTGGAAGTCGACGTGTGCGAGGAAGAGCTCGGGGTTGGCGCTGGAGAACACGATGACGCGGACCGAGCGGTCGTCCCGCAGCGTCCCGAGAGCGTCGTGCAGTTCGCGAATCAGGGTTCCGCTGAGCACGTTGACAGGGGGATTGTCCAAGGTGATCCGCGCGACTCCGGCATCAATCGCGACGCGGAGTGTCGAGTACTGGTCCAGGTTCATGAGTGTTCCAAGGTTTGCGGTGAGCTAGTAGGTTTGCGATGCATACGAACTGGTCGGCTAGAACATGCCGACCGTCACGCCAGTGACGGCCGGCGCGGCAGGTTCGTGGCCAGCAGCCGGGCGCGCGGGTCGCCCCACCGGTTCGAGGGGGCGGCGAACGCGTCGCGCCCTCACTACTCACACCCGTAGGAGCTGGGCAGACTTTCAGGTGTCTCGCCGCTCCGCGGCCCGCTGTGACTCCTCGACGACGCGGCGCAGCGCCGCCACGTGTCTTTCGAGTGCGGCCCGTCCGGCCGTGGTGAGGGCGAGCCACGTTCGGGGGCGTTTGCCCACGTAGCCCTTCTTCACCTCGATGTAGCCCCGGGACTCGAGCGTGCTGACCTGCTTGGAGAGCGCGGAGGGCGACATTCCCACCGACTCGCGGACCCATCCGAACTCGGCCCACTCCACACTCACCAGCAGCGACACGATCGACAGCCGCGTCGGGTCGAGCAGGACGGTGTCGAAGTCAGCGGGATCCATAGGTGCCGCCGTTCGGGCTGCCCTTGCCGTCGCCTCGGAAGGCCAGGGAGTTCATGACTCGCTGCAGGTTGCGGCCGAAGAGGATGAGAGTGGCGCCGATCACCGCGCCCACCACCGTCCTTGTGTACGGGAACGGCTCGTGCGGCAGCAAGCGTGTGCCGAGGAAGCAGATCACCGCCACGGCGATCATCACCAGTTGGGCCAGCCGTATGAAGCGCGGGGAGATTTCGTCCCTGCGCACGCGGGTGGGCCGGCCCAGGAGGGCGCCACCCCGGGGGTTCCGCAGCATCATCACGTACACCAAGGAGAGTGCGGCGATCGCCAAGCCGATCCAGGAGCGCACGTCGTCGCTGACGAAGTCGGGTGCCGCCAGTTGGGCGAAGATCGCGACGCCGAACACGACGCTGACCCAGCGGGATTCCTGCTCCGATGCGCGGGCTTGGCCGCGGCGCCGCTCGACGTCGCGCAGCGCACGGGCGGCCTCGGCGGGCGGGGTCACACGCTCGGACATGGGGTACCTCCAGGTGGTGCTTGACCGTGCTTCAGCAGAACTAGTTTCCACTCAGGAAACTAGTTCCCCTTGAGGGCATAGTCAACCGACAGGACAGTCATGTCCTGAACGCCATGAGCGGCCGGGTGTTGGGCCGAACGGGGGGCTTTCGGGGGTGCCTCGCCATGGCGTCGTCCTATTCGGTGGGCGTTCAGATGATGGTGTGAGGAACCATCCGTGCCGCTTCGACCGATGGGATCCGCCGTGCCCCGGTTCAGCGTCATCGTGCCCGCATACGAGGTCCAGCCGTATCTGAGTGACTGTCTGCGGTCCGTGCTGGAACAGGACTTCACGGACCTGGAGCTGATCGCGGTCGATGACCACTCGCCGGACGCCTGTGGCGCGATCATCGATGAGGCCGCCCAGCGGGATCCGCGGGTGCGGGCCGTGCATCTGGTGGAGAACGCGGGGCTCGGGCGGGCGCGGAACGCCGGGATTCGGCGGGCCACCGGGGACTATCTGCTCTTTCTCGACGGGGATGACACCCTCGCCCCCGGCTCGCTGCGCGCCATCGCCGACCGGCTGGCGCGGACCGGCGAGCCGCAGGTGCTGGTCTTCGACTACGCGCGGGTGGACTGGACGGGGGACGTCGTACGGAACGTCCGGGCCGAGTTGCTCCGGGAGGGGGATCCCGGGAGCGTCCGGCAGGTGTTCCGGCTCGATCAGCGGCCGGAGCTGTTGCGGCTGCTGATGGTCGCCTGGAACAAGGCGTACCGCCGGGACTTCGTCCGCGCGGAGGGCTTCGCCTTTCCGCCCGGGTTCTACGAGGACACGCCCTGGACCTTTCCCGTACTGCTCAGCGCGGATTCCATCGCCGTCCTGGACCGGGTGTGCGTCCACTACCGGCAGCGGCGGCGCGGCGGGATCCTGCGCACGACCAGCCGGCGCCACCTCGATGTGTTCGAGCAGTACGACCGGGTGTTCCGGTTTCTCGACGCCCGGCCCGAACTGGCCCACTGGCGCCCGGCGCTGTTCCGGCGGATGGTCGACCACCTCGGCGTGATCGCCGCCGCGCCGGACCGGCTGCCGGTGCGGGCGCGGGCCGAGTTCTTCCGCCGGGCGGGCGCGCACCACCGCCGCTACCGGCCGCATGGCGCGGCCACCCCGCCGGGGCGCGCCCGGTGGCGGTGTCTGCTGCTGCGGCTGGGTGCCCGGTGGGCGTTCGAGTTGCTGCGGGGTGGCGACCAGGTGCGGCGGAGTGTCGACAAGCGCGCCCGCGCGGCCTACGGGCAGACGCGCGCCGCCGCGTTGTGGCTGCACTACCGGGTCCAGCTGCGCCTCCCCGTCGATCCCCGGCTCGCCGTCTTCGCCGCGTACTGGCACAAGGGCTACGCCTGCCACCCGGCCGCCATCGAGGCGAAGGTGCGCGAGCTGGTGCCGGGGGTGCGCACCGCCTGGATCACCACCCCCGAGTACGCCCACACCCTGCCGCCCGGGGTGCGCCGGCTGCACCCCGGCTCGGCCGCGTACTGGACGGCGCTGGCCCGCGCCCGCTTCCTCGTCAACAACGTCAACTTCACGCCGGGACTGCGGAAGCGGCCCGGACAGATCCATCTCCAGACCCACCACGGCACCCCGCTCAAGCACATGGGCCTGGATCTGCGGGACCGCCCGGCCGCCGCCCGCGGCATGGACTTCGGCAAGCTGCTGGAGCGGGTGGACCGCTGGGACTACAGCCTCTCCGCCAACCGCCACACCACCCTGGTCTGGGAGCGGGTCTACCCCTCCGGCTACACCACGCTCCCCTACGGCTCGCCGCGCGACGACGTCTTCCAGCACGCCCCCGAGGACGACGTGGCCCGGCTGCGCGCCCGGCTCGGCATCCCCGCGGGCACCGTCGCCGTGCTGTACGCGCCGACCCACCGCGACTACCAGCGCCGCCCCGTGCCGCGGCTGGACCTGGAGCGGGTGGCCCGCGCGCTGGGGCCCGGGTTCACGCTGCTGGTCAGGCCGCACTACTTCCACGCTCCGGACGGGGCCATGGGGAGTGCCGGCGGCCGGGTGCTCGACGTCTCGGGGCACGGCCGGGTGGAGGAGCTGTGCCTGGCGGCGGACGCGCTGCTGACGGACTACTCGTCCATCATGTTCGACTACGCCAACCTCGACCGCCCCATCGTCATCCACGCCGACGACTGGGACGCCTACCGCGCCGCCCGCGGCACCTACTTCGACATCACCGCCGCCCCGCCCGGCCCGGTCTCCCGCACCGAGGACGAGCTGATCGCGCTCTTCGCCACGGGCGCCTGGCGCGGTCCGCGCTCGGCCGCGCTGCGCGCCGCGTTCCGGGCCCGCTTCTGTCCGTACGACGACGGGCGGGCGGCCGAACGCGTGGTGCGCCGGGTGTTCCTCGGCGAGCCCCACGAACTGCTGCCGCCCGTCGTCCCGCTCGCCGAGCGCCGTCCCGCCCCCGCCGCCGTCCGCGCCGTTCCGCACGGTCCTGACCGGCCCGTCGAGGCAGCGGCCCGGACGGCGCCACGGGCCGGGGTCGTGTGCACCCCACCAGCCGCATCACCGGCCGCCGCCCCCGCACCCGCCGCCGCACTCCCCCACCGGAGCCGCCCCCACTAGCCCCCACTAGCCCCCACTAGCCGCCACTAGCCGCCACCAGCCGCCACCAGCGCCCGCGCCCCGCCCCGTCCCGACGCCCGGCGCGCCCCGTCCCGTCCCGACGCCCCGACCCAGGACGCACGATGCCCCTCACCGCACCGCCCGCCGCCCCCCGCCCCTGGCTCGCCGACCCGCCACCGCTGGTGCGCGGATACCGGCGTACGGTCCCGCTGCCGCTGCGCCGCGCGGTCGTCGCCATGACCGGTCCCGGGCTGCGCCGGGCGGCCATGCGGGGCCTCGGCGGGCTGTCGGCCGCCTCCGGCACGCTGCGGCTGCGCCGGGCGCGGCGGCGGATGCGGCGGGCCGGGCTACTGGCCGGGTCCGGTCGAACGATGATCGCCGACGGACGGGGCGGCGCCCTCGTGGCGACCCTGGTCCCCTCCCCCACCCCGCTGTTCGCGCGCGCCGAGAATCTGCGGCTGGTGTGCGAGGCGCTGGACCGGGCGCGGATCGACCACTTCGTGGTCCGCTGCTACGGCAACGTCGGCTCGGCCGTGGGCGTCCGGGCCGATCAGCGGGCCGAGGTGGTCAAGGCGCTGGCCGCGCTGTGCGCCGAGGAAGCCGGGTATGTCTCACCGCCCCCGCGGCGCGGCCACCCGGCGCCCCCGCCCCGGCTCGGCGGTACGCGACGGGCCTGGCGGCGGCTGGCCGCCGCCCCCGTGGTCCGCTTCACCCGCTTCCACGCCGGGCCGGGCGGACGGCTGGTCCTCGGCCCGGCGCACGGCTGCGACATCGAGTTCTGGGAGCCGGGCGGGCAGGGCGAGGAGCGGGTGCTGATCGCGCCGCGCTTCAACCGCGCCACCGCGTCCGTACCGCTTGTGGGCGAGCCGGTGCGCGCCCCCGACCAGCTGTTCACCCGGCTCGCCCCGCCCATCGGCTGGCAGCCGGGGCCGCTGGTGCGCACCCGCCCGGAGTTCCTGACCCGGCTGCCGGACGAGGTCCGCTTCCCCATCGACGTCGTCTACACCTGGGTGGACGGCTCGGATCCGCAGTGGCAGCGGCGGCGGGCGGCCCTCGCGGGCGACGGCTATCACGCCCAGGCCGCCAACGCCGCCCGCTACGCCAACCGCGACGAACTGCGCTATTCGCTGCGCTCGCTGTACCTGTACGCCCCCTGGGTGCGCCACATCTACCTGGTGACCGACCGTCAGGTGCCCGCCTGGCTGGCCGCCTCGCACCCGGGGATCACCGTCGTGGACCACCACGACATCTTCGACGACCCCGATGTGCTGCCCACCTTCAACTCCCACGCCATCGAGACCCGGCTGCACCACATCGACGGACTCGCCGAGCACTTCCTCTACTTCAACGACGACGTCTTCCTCGGCTCGCCGGTCACCCCGCAGGACTTCTTCCTGGCCAACGGCGTCTCCAAGTTCTTCCCCTCCCGCGCGCTGATCCCGCTGACCCCCGTGGGCCCCGGCGACGTGCCCGTATCCGCGGCGGGCAAGAACAACCGGGCGCTGCTGGAGGAGCGGTTCGGCCCGGCCATCACCCAGAAGATGAAGCACACCCCGCACGCCCTGCGCACCAGCGTGCTCGCCGAGATCGAGAAGGAGTTCCCCGACCCGGTCCGCGCGACCATGGCCAGCCGGGTGCGCTCGACGTCGGACATCTCCGTACCGTCCTCGCTCCACCACTACTACGCGTTCCTGACCGGACGCGCGGTCCCCGCCCATCTGCGCTACGACTACTTCGACCTGGCCCAGCCCACCATCCGCACCCGGCTGGCCAGACTGCTGCGGGCCCGCCACTGCCAGGCGTTCTGCCTCAACGACACGGTCTCCTCCGAGCACGACCTCGAGGACCAGCTGGCGCTGGTCCGCCCCTTCCTCGACGCCTACTTTCCCCTCCCCAGCCCGCTGGAGCGGGCCGTCACCCGACAGGAGACGCGGCAGCCATGCCCCTCGCCATCACCCTCCCCCTGAACCCGGACGTCCTCGAGGCGGGCGGGCCGTATCCGCGGGCGCTCAATGTGCTCAGCCGCAAACAGACCGCCGTACAGCGGCAGTTGCGGCGCGCCGGGCTCGCGGGCTACGAGCCGACCACCCAGGCCACCTTGCTGGCCCTGGCCCAGCAGGCGCCCGCGGGCAGCGCGGTGTACGACATCGGCGCGCACATCGGGCTGTACACCGCGCTGATCAGCGCGGTGTACGGGGACGGCGGGCGAGGGCCGCGGGCCATCGCGTTCGAGCCGACCCCGGAGACGGCCGCGCTGTGCCGCCGGATCCGGGAGTGCAACCGGCTCGGCTTCGAGGTGCAGCAGACCGCGCTGGCCGATGAACCGGGCACCGCCGAGCTGTACTTCTCCCTCAAATCGGAATCCTCCAACTCACTGAACCCGGCCCACCGCCGGTACACCGAGTCGGTCACGGTGCCGGTCACGACGGTCGACGCGTTCACCGGGGAACGCGGTCTCGCCCCGCATCTGATCAAGATCGACGTGGAGACGTTCGAGGCGGCGGTGTTGCGCGGGTCGTACGACACGATCCGGCGCCACCGGCCGTGGATCGTCTGCGAACTCCTCCCCGGCGCGGACCACAAGGCGCTGCGCACCGCCCTGGCGCCACTGACCGCCATGGACTACGGCCTCCACCCGATCACCCCGGAGGCGCCCTGGCACCGCTACGACGAGACCACGTACCGGTCCGCGGTGAGCGGCCAGTGCCGCGACTGGCTGCTGGCGCCGCGGCCGCTGACGCCCGCCTTTCACCGGGTGGTGCGGCGGTGGCTGATCGCGATTCTGGCGTGCGACGAGACGACGAACATCATCACGACGGACAAGGCGTCCTTCCCCTACGGCTGGAACGCGCCGTACCGGTCGCCGCGGGGTGCGGCGCGGGTGCCCCGTACGGGGGCGCGCGGTGCGGGGGCGCGCGGTGCGGGGCGGGTGCCTCTTACGGGTCTGCTGCGGCTGGCGGGGGCCGCGGCTCTGGCGCGCCGCGCCGTCGTTCCGGCTCGGCGGGCGCCCGGGGCGCAGGCTACGGGGAGTGGGGCGTTGCGGGGGTGAGTGGTGGGGGTGGGGTGGTTTCTGTGTCTTATACACAAAACACAGACCACCCTACCGGATTGACTCTCGGGGTTGGGAGGGGGGGTGGGTG
>NZ_JBHYVB010000241.1:0-15543 GCF_042750115.1 Streptomyces sp. NPDC059455 | reverse complement strand
AAGTCGACTGGCATTTCACCACCGACGACGCACGCGTGAAACTGCGCCACCTCTACCCAACCACACAGCAAAATTAAGCCGCGACAATCTACTAGGCGGCGGGGCCACAAGCGATCGACTCACCCGCGTCCTGCCCACGCCACAGGTGCGTTCAAGAGGGGACCCTGCCGCCATGCTGACCGAGAGGACACGGGCCTCCGCCTCCCACAGGACCCTGGTGCTGCGCCTGTTGCGCGAACACGGCTCGCTGACCCGGGGAGAGTTGGGGACCCTGTGCGGCCTGTCCCGCACCGTGCTCCACGACGCCGTCGGAGCGCTCATGGACAACGGCACCGTCCTCGCCTCCATACCGGAAGCGGCCCGGCGCAAGCGGGGCCGCCCGGCCGAGGTACTGACCCTGAACCCCGGAACCGGCCTGCTGCTCGGTCGAGTTCGCACGGCGGGCGGTGCGGGTGGCCACGATGGACGCGTCACGCGAGATCGTCGGCGCCGTGGAGGAGGCACACGGCCCCGACACCCCGTGGCAGGCCCGTGTCGACATCGCATGGCGGCTGGCGGACACCCTGACGAGCGGGGCGCTGCGGTCCGGCGCGCCAACAGCGTCGGCGTCGGGGTGGTCGGACCGGTCGGCCCGCCGGACCACGGCCCCCTGCGGGCATCCCCGCACAACACGGTTTCAGAGCTGGTCCGCGAGCGCTTCGGTGCCCGGGTGCTGATCGACAACAACACCCGGTTGGCGGCACTGGCCGAGACGATCTGGGGCGCGGCCGCCGGCGAACAGGACGTGCTGTACCTGCGGTTGTCGCACGGCGTCGGCGGCGGACTCGTGGTGGCCGGCGCACTCCACCACGGCGCCCACGGCTACTCCGGAGAGTTCGGCCACATCACCGTGGAACCGGACGGCGCGCCCTGCGAGTGCGGTGGGACCGGGTGCCTGGAGACGGTGGCCTCGATCGGGGCCGTACTCGACGCCTACCGCGCCGCCGGAGGTACGGCAGCGGACGTCCCGGAGCTGGTGGCCGCGCTCAGGTCCGGCGACCGTAGGGCACATGCGGTCCTGGAGCGGGCCGGCGCCCACATCGGCGGAATGCTGGACGCCGTGAACCACGCCGTGGGTCCGGGCGTGATCGTCGTAGGCGGTGAGCTGGTCGACGCCGATCCGGCCCTGATGCGGTCGATCGAACACACGCTGAACACGCGCGTGAAGCGCGGCTCGTACGGGCGGCCGACAGTGCGTCCGGCCGGACTCGGTGACTCCGCCGCCGCGCTCGGCGCCATCGCCCACATCGCGCCGCGCGGAGGGCCGCCTGCCCTGGATGACCGCCGAGTCGTTTCCGTGAAGCGAATGACCCCCGCTCCGGTGGGGCGCGTGCCCTGCCCGGTCCGCAACGCGCGTTCATGATGGTACTCCCACACGAGGAGCGTCAATCATGAGCACACTCGACATCCTGTCCGAGGACGAGCGGTTCATCGTCGGCACCGTGCACGACTTCGTCGACAGGGAAGTGAAGCCCGTCGTCCGGGAGCTGGAGCACGCCAACACCTACCCCGAAGCCCTCATCGAGCAGATGAAACAGCTCGGAATCTTCGGACTCGCCGTCCCGGAGGAGTACGCCGGTACCCCGGTCTCCACCCCTTGTTATGTGCTGATCACCGAAGAGCTGGCCCGTGGCTGGATGAGTCTGGCGGGCGCGATGGGCGGGCACACGGTCGTCGCCAAGCTGCTGCTGCGCTTCGGCACGGAGGAGCAGAAGCGGCGCTACCTGCCGAGGATGGCCACCGGTGAGATCCGGGCGACCATGGCGCTGACCGAACCGGGCGGCGGCTCCGACCTCCAGGCGATGCGCACCGTCGCCCGGAGGGATACGGACGGCTATCTGGTGAACGGTGCGAAGACGTGGATCACCAACTCCCGCCGGTCCCAGCTCATCGCCCTGCTGTGCAAGACCGACCCGGACGCGAGCCCCGCGCACACGGGCATCTCCATCCTGCTCGCCGAGCACGGCCCCGGGCTGACCGTCTCGCGTGACCTGCCCAAGCTCGGCTACAAGGGCGTGGAGAGCTGCGAGTTGTCCTTCGAGGACTACCGGGCGCCCGCGGATGCCGTGCTCGGAGGCGTGGCGGGCAAGGGCTTCGCGCACATGATGAAGGGACTGGAGACCGGCCGCCTCCAGGTTGCCGCCCGCGCCCTCGGCGTAGGCCGGGCGGCATTCGAGGACGCCCTCGCCTACGCACAGGAACGCGAGTCGTTCGGCAAGCCGATCTGGCAGCACCAGTCCATCGGCAACTACCTGGCCGACATGGCGACTTCACTGACCGCGGCGCGCCAGCTGACCCTCTACGCGGCCCGGGAGGCGGACGCCGGACGCCGGGTGGACATGGAGGCCGGCATGGCGAAACTCTTCGCTTCCGAGACGGCGATGCGGATCGCCCTGAACGCCGTCCGCATCCACGGCGGTTACGGCTACTCCACCGAGTTCGACGTCGAGCGCTACTTCCGTGACGCCCCGCTGATGATCGTCGGCGAGGGAACCAACGAGATCCAGCGCAATGTCATCGCGAGCCAGCTGGTCAAGCGCGGAGGTCTGGACGCCTGATCACCCGGGGCCCCTCAGCCTCCGTGGACCGAGTCCTCCTCGTCCGGGATGACACCGCCGTCCTGTCGGCGCACCGGACCCAGCGCGCCGTCGGGGTCGGTGTATCCGGTGGTGGAGCAGGGGTAGGCGGCTTCCTTGCGCGGCAGCGGCTCGATGAACATGGGGTTGATCAGCCAGGTGCCGTCAGCGTTGTCGTAGGCCCGGCACATGATCTCGTTCTTGTTCCGGCTGAGGACCGGGCCCGCACCGGTCGCGTCGCCGACCACCGTCACATCGGTGTCGGCATCGCCCGCGCCGATGCTGCCGGCCCATGAGGTGTCGCACCTTGCGAGCGTCACCTGTTTGACTGGTTACGCAAACCCGGATTAGCCTGCGACCGTCACCAGCCGTCCGCCGAGGGCTGTGTCGCCCGGACACCCTGTTCACCCACGTCCTCGCTCGACCGTGGCCCCTCGCCACAGCCTGCTCGCGTCATCGCCCTGACCAGCACTCTCATGAGGAACCCATGGAACTGAACGAGTACCTGTACTTCCTGCGCCGCGCGTTCGACGGCATGATCGGCGCGCTGGAGGAACTGGGCGACGAGCTCGCCAACACCGTGCCCCCGCCGGCCGGGGCGAACAGCCCGTTCGCTGTCGCCTACCACTGCACGGGCGTGGCCGACTACTGGATCGGGCACGTCATCGCCGGCAGGTCCGTGGACCGGGACCGGGCCTCGGAGTTCACCGCCGTCGGGACGGTCGCCGATCTCAAGAGCACTCTGGACCCGCTGTTCGACCGCCTCCGCGACGACCTGCGGGAAGTCGACGCACAGGCGGCGCCCCGCAACGTACCGCCCGCCTCCTTCGAAGGCCCCGACCGTCCGCTGAGCTGTGCCGGCGTTCAGCTGCATGTGCTGGAGGAACTCGCCCAGCACCACGGGCAGGTACAGATCACCCGGGACGTCCTCCTGAACGGAACGGTGCGATGACTCCCATACCCCCCGGCCCGGGAGCCCCGGCCGCCGGCCATCGCCACGTTCCGGGCTTCGACGACCTCGACCGGGACTGGCTGCGCAACCGGGCCGGGGTGAAGTGGCACCGCGTGGATCGGACGGTCCTGCCCGCCTGGGTGGCCGATATGGACTACCCGATCCCCCCGGCCGTCGCCGAGGCTCTTCACGAGGCCGTCACCTACGGAGATCTGGGCTATCCCGACTGGCCCGACGGCAGCCCGCTGCGCGGGCTCTTCGCCGAGCGCATGACGTCCCGCTACGGCTGGGAGGCCGCTCCGTCCCGCGTCCGCGAACAAACAGACCTCATACAGTGCCTGCAGCTTCTGCTCCACCTGGCCACCTCGCCAGGGGACGCCGTCGCCGTCCAGACGCCGAACTATCCCCCGTTCCTGGCCACGCTGAAAACGATGCGACGTCCCGCCGTTCCGGTGCCCATGATCCAGACCGACCAGGGCTGGCGCATGGACTTCGCCGCGCTGGCCGACGGCGTGGCCCGCCACGGCTGCAAGGTCCTCCTGCTGGTCAACCCCCACAACCCCACCGGCCGGGTGATGACCCGGGACGAGCTCGAGGAGATCGCCGCCGTTGCCCGACGGCACGACATGCTGGTCATCAGCGACGAGATTCACTCCGAGCTGAGCCATGCCCCCCACCAGCACATCCCCTTCGCGTCCCTGTCGCCCGACGCCGCCGCACGGACGGTGACCATCACCTCCGCGACCAAGGCGTTCAACCTCGCCGGCCTGCGGTGCACCGTCACCCACTACGGTCCCGACCGGCTGCTGGCCACCCGCGACGCCCAGCCACCGGACCTGTACGGAACCGTCTCCACCCTCGGCGTCATCGGCACCCAAGCGGCCTGGCGGCACGGAGATCCCTGGCAGAAGGAACTCCTGACCGTCCTGGACCGCAACCGCCATCGCGTCCACGACGTGCTGCGCGACCGGGTGCCGGCACTGCGCCACTGGCTTCCCGAAGCCACCTACCTCGCCTGGCTCGACGTCCGTCGGCTGCGGCTCACGGAAGATCCGGTCCAGTACGTGCTCCGCCAGGGCAAGGTCCTCCTCGACGGCGGGGAACCCTTCGGCCCGGAGTCCGGCGGATATCTGCGGCTCAACTTCGCCACCTCGGCGCGGGTGCTGGACGAGGTCCTCGACGGCGTCGTCACCGCGCTGGCCCCCTTCCAGGAGCGCTAGGGAAATCTCTGTGAGCGATTCCCGCGCGAAGCCGGCCATCGTCCCCGCCACCCACTCGGACGCGGCAGGTCGTCACCACATTGACAGGTGTCGCAATATCGACACGGGAGACGTCACCTGTCAATATGGACGCGTGGATGAGTTCGTCTTTGTGAGTGGCCGGCTGTGTCTCGATCTGGCGGGCACCAAGCTGTGGCGTCGGAGTCTTCGCACGGAGCTGCTGAACTCCCCGGATGACATGCGACGCTGGGTTCGCCAGGCGGAGCTCCTGGATGATCCGGGCCCAGTGGACGCCCGCGCGTTCGAGCGGCTGCGCCGTCTGCGTGAGGCGGTCTACACGCTCGCCACTTCCTGGCCTCCGGGCGACCACCCGGATGCCGACGTCGGTGAAGTCCTCGCGGAAGTGAACGAAGCGGCCCGGCTGCCGCTGCCGAAGCATCAGCTCGAGGTGTCGGGTCGTCTGACCCGGACGGGCAGTGTGGACGAGGTACTCGGTGCGGTGGCCCGTGACGCGGTGGAGCTGCTGAGCTCGGCCCATTTCGCGCGGATGAGGGAGTGCGCCAACCCGGACTGCACACGCCTCTTCGTCGATCTGTCCCACTCCGGCGCCCGACGATGGTGCGGAATGGCCGAGTGCGGGAACAAGCACAAGGCCGCCAGCTACCGGAGGCGGAAGAAGCAAGCCACGGTCGAAGCCGTTGTCTGAGGGCAGACCACTCATGATGAGCTCTTGGCCCACAAAGGTTGGCCCACAAAGGTTGGCGGGAGCCCCGCGCAGGGCGGTCGCCCCGAGCTGATCGAGCTCGCCGTCACCGGCCAATCGGCCGGCCCCGAAGAGCAGTTGGATGATCGGCTGTGGCTCAGGTCACCGCTTTGGTGCCGGGGAGCCGGAGTGGTGGATCGTCGTGGTGAGGCGTCGCAGCGCGGCGTGGGCGGGTGGGCCCCAGGTGCGCTTGCCGCCCGGACGGCCGTGGACGCCCGCCTCTCCGATGAAGACGCAGGCGAGGGCTTTCAACACCGCCCAGCCGCGGGCGCGGCGTCGGGTCGCCGTGTCCGGGGTCGGTTGATAAGCGTCGTAGAAGCGGTCGACGGCGCCGTCCGGCAGCAGCATCCACGCGGCGGCGAGATCGCAGGCCGGATCGCCCGCGAAGAGATCGCCGAAGTCGATCACGCCGCAGAAGGTGCCGTCCGCGGTGAGGACGTTGGCCGGATGCAGATCGCCGTGCAGCCATAGCGCCGGCCCCGTCCAGTCGGGCGCGGCGACGGCGTCCTCCCAGACGGCGCGGACGGCGTCCGGGTCGGGGATCAGCCCCGACTCGGCGGCCGAGGCCAAGGCCCGAGCGAACCCCTCGGCCTGGTCGGTCAGCGGCCCTCCACGGTCGCGGCCGGTCGGCGCCCCGTCCGGGGCCGGTCGGTGAAGAGCGGTCAGAAACGTGGCCAGGGTGTCGGCCGCCTCCGCGGCGCGCGTGGCGGGGGCGCGGTCGGCGGGCGTTCCCGGCACCCAGGTGGTGACGATCCAAGGCCGCGGGAACCGCTCGGAGGGCTCGCCGAGACGCTGCGGGACGGGGACCGGCAAGGGAAGACGCGGGGCGAGAGCGGGAAGCCAGGCGTGCTCTTTGAGCAGCAGCGCGTCCGCGGACTGCGTCGCCCAGGGCAGCCGGACGGCGAGGTCGTCGCCGAGCCGCCACAGCTGGTTGTCCCAGCCCCGCGCACCGAGCCGCACGGGGCGATCGACCAGGTCGGGGTGCTGGTCGCGCAGCAGATCCCGGACCAGTTCCGCGGTGATCTCGATCTCGGTGTGGGTCATGCGGAGCCACGATAGCCGGACCGTGCCCCGCCGTTCGTGACGTCCAGCACTCCCCTCGAGCTGTTCGCCGCCGACGAGGTGTAGTCGGCCCTCGTTGTCCCGGACATCCGGCGCCACACCTGACGCGGCGGGGGTCGGCGACGCGGGTTCGAGAGACGGCCTGGAGAGGCTCGCACTCGTATGTCAGGCTCCGGCGCAGCCGCCGACGCTTCTGGCGGACGCAGCGCTCGCTGTCAGGTGAGTGGGCCGAGGGTGAAGCCGCCGTCGGCGATGATTTCGGCGCCGGTGGCGAAGCGGGCTTGGTCGGAGGCGGCGAAGAGGATGAAGTTGGCGATTTCGTCGGGGGTGGCGTTGCGGGGGACGGCGAAGTCGTCGACGGATACGATCGCGTTGCCGTCGGGGCCGTAGGCGAGGGGTGTTTCGATGATGCCCGGGTGGACGGAGTTGACGCGGATGTTGTCGCGGGCCAGTCCCTTGGCGGCTGCGCGCATGAGGCCGCGCAGTGCCCACTTGCTGCTGCTGTAGGCGACGAGTTCCGGGGCGGCCGCGAGCCCGGCGACGGAGTTGATGTTGACGATCGCGCCGCCTCCTGCCTTGCGCATGGAGGGGGCCGCGGCGCGGATGCCGAGCAGGGCGCCGGTGACGTTGGTGTCGAACACGCGCTGGAACTCGTCGAGCGGGACGCTCTCCACGTTGCCGACGCGCAGGTAGGCGGCGTTGTTGATCAGGATGTCCAGGTGGCCGAAGCGTGCTTCGGTCTGGTTGATCGCGTCGGCCCAGTCGGACTCGCTCGTGACGTCGAGCCGTACTCCGAGCGAGGGGCCGTCGAGCTCGGCGGCGAGCTGGTCGGAGTCTGTTCGGGCAGCGGTGACGGTGTTGGCCCCGGCCTCGGAGAACCGGGCGGACAGCGTGGAGCCGAGTGCGCCGGATGCTCCGGTGATGAGAACGGTCTTACCGGTGAAGTCGAGCATGGCGGGTTCCCTTCAGTTGCCGACGAGATCGACGAGATCGGCGGGGGCGGCGGGGGCGGGGGTGGTGAAGTCGTCGGCGTCGGTGGAGTGGGCGAGGGCGCGCCCGGCTTCGAGGGCTTCGAGGCGGTTGCGCAGGGCAGCGGTTGCCAGCGCGTAGGCATCGGAGCCCAGCGTGAGCCGGAATGGCGGCTTGGCCTCGTCGGCGGAGGCGATGATGGCCGCCGCGATCTTCGCGGGGTCACCGGGTGCGGGCAGCGGGGGCAAGTCGCCGGAGAGCATGCCTCGCAGTTGCCCTGAGGGGCCGTCGGCGTATTCGGGCAGCGGGGCGCCCAGGACCGAGCTGGCGGCGCCGAAGTTGGTACGGGAAACGCCGGGCTCGACGACCGTCACGGCGATGTCGAACGGCGCGAGTTCGGCGGCGGCCGACTCCCAGAATCCTTCGATGCCCCACTTGGTGGCGTGGTAGAGGCTCATGGCGGGGAAGGCGACCTGACCGCCGATGCTGGCGACCTGGATGTAGCGTCCGCCGCCCTGGCGGCGCAGGTGCGGGACGGTGGCGCGGGCGAGCTGGATCGACGCCGTCAGGTTGGTCGCGATCTGCCGGTCGATCTGCTCGTCGGTGAGCTCTTCGGCCGCGCCGAAAAGCCCGTAGCCGGCGTTGGACACGACGACGTCGATCCGGCCGAGATCGGAGAACGCGCGGTCCACGACCTCACGCAGCGCGCTCGTGTCGGTGACATCCAGGCGGGACCGCCACAGCCGCTCGCCGTAGCGGGCCGCCAGGTCATCGAGGCTCTCCAGGCGCCGCGCGGTGGCGGCGACCCTGTCCCCCCGTGCGAGCAGCTGCTCGGTGAGGTGACGGCCGAAGCCGGAGGACGTGCCGGTGATGAACCAGGTGCGGGTCATGTCTTGCCCCTCGGGTAGGTAACTAACTAGATACATTCATACCCCACGCCGCTCCCTCACGTAAACACCTGGATGGTTATGTACGATGAGCGCATGCCACCCGACGCCACCGAGACCAAACGACGCCTCATGAACGCGGCGGTCGACGAGTTCGCCACATACGGCTTGGCAGGCGCCCGGATCGACCGCATCGCCGAGACCGCCGCGGCCAACAAGCGGTCGATCTACATGCACTTCGGGACCAAGGAGGAACTGTTCGACAAGGTCGTCGCCGACAGCATGATCAAGCTGGCAGAATCGGCCTCCTTCGAAGCCGGAGACCTGCCCGCCTACGCCGGCGAACTATTCGACCGACTGGAGCAGTGGCCGCATATTCGGCGCCTGTACCTATGGGCGGGACTGGAACGAGACCAGCCCGTCGATACTGAGGTCGAGCAATACCGGAAGCGGGTCGCCGCGCTCGAAGCCGCGCAGGAAGCGGGCCAGATCCGCACCGACATCCCGGCGGCGGAACTGATGGCCATGGTGATCGCCCTGGTGATCAGCTGGGACACCGCCGCCTGGTCATTGAAGGCGCTGCAACCGGAGAACCGTCGAGAAACCAGCACCGACCACAGGCACAACGTCACAGCCGCCGTAGCCGCTCTCGCCCGACCCACCACGGGCTTCGGCGAGGGCGCGGACCGAGGGGCCCAGCCCAGCCGCTCACGTCGGTAATGGGCCGGCGGCACCGTCGGCGTTTGAGCCACCGCCCTTCCGGGCCCGGCCCTTGCACGGCAGGGGCCGGTGCTGTGACCGAAAGTCCTAACTGGCGGTGGCGACCACGTGTCTGTCGGCAGAGCTCATCCCATGTCCGATGTCAGTGCCGCCGGTGTGCCGGGGTCAGCCCCGACAGATCCTGTGCGACGACAGTGTTGCGGTCGGCGATGTCGCTGCCAAGTGCGAACTGCGGCCAGTAACCCATGATTTCCTGCCGACTGCGTTCGCTCCACTCCCGCGCGAGATCACTGCGGGTCTTGTGGAAGTTCAGGGCGAAGCCGCCGGTGTGGACGCGCAGCAGTGAGAAGCCGCCGGGGTACTCCTTGCCTGCGGCGATCTCCTGGTGGGTTACCGAGGGAGCGATCGGGCTGATCGTGCGCTTGTTGCGGTGGGTGTGCCCGGCATGGTGGAGAAAGAGTCCGGGCGTGCGGGCGTAGTCCTGCAGGATGGTGGCAGTCTGTCGCGAGTCGAGGGAGTTGCTCGCCGTGATGGGGAACGCGGAGTCCTGGACGATGAGCGGGTGGTGGCCGAACACCATGGTCGGCCGGTCCTTGTCCTTGGCGAGTTCGGAGCGGAACCAGTCGAGTTGGTCGGGAGAGAGGCCGCCGGGGTCCCCGCCGTTACCGGGCTTGTCGTAGGTATCGATCCCGATCACTCTCAGGCCCTGGAGTTCGCGAGTGAAGTAGGTCGGTTCGGCGCCGGGGAAGAACTGATCCTGGAAGCAGTCGTTGCCCTGCCACTGCCCCACCCGGCAGTTGGCGTAAGCGTCGCCGATGTGCGCCCGGTCGTGGTTGCCTCGGGTGACGAAGTAGTCGTCGCGGTAGACGCCGAACTTCCCGAGCATCCGGTGGGCCTTGCTCAGGTCGACCGGGACCGCCTCGGACGTAATGTCGCCGGCAGCCAGCAGGTAGTCCGCCTTCAGCGCGGTCGCGTCATGGATCAGGGCGTCCAGCATGACTTCCGGGTACGGCGGGAGCCCCGGCACTTGCTGGATGCCGAGGTACTCCGGGTGGCCTCCGACGAGCCCGGCCTGGGTCTCGCCCATGTGGAGGTCGTTGCAGAGCGCGATGGAGAACAGGAACCGCCCCGGCGGGGGCTGGGGCGTGGTGAAGCTGTATGGGCCGGTCGAGTCCAGGCCGAAGGAGGAGGTGCCAACCGCGTTGCCGCTGATAAGAGTGAAAGGAGTCGGCGGAACCGGCTTCCCGTTGGACCGAGCCTGGTAGTAGTAGGTCCGCCCGGGCTCCAGGCCGGAGAGCTCGACATAGTGATAAGGCGTGTGGTTCGAGATGCCGCCGGCCACCCGGCGGAGGCGGTCCGGGTGGGTGCCCCAGCGCACCTCGCCGTCTGCGGGGGCGGGCACCATGCGGCCAAACCCGTCGTCGGTGCCGGTGTAGCCGGTGTACCAGGTGATGATCGCCCGGTCCTCGGTCAGGGTGACCAGTTCCAGGTTCGCGGGCGACACGTCATCTCGGCGCGTCGAGGCATGGGCAACGCCGGCAAAGGCGAGGTTACTCATGACAGGCGCGGTCGCCGCCACAGCGGACCAGCGCAGAAGATCTCTTCGGGTGAAGTCGCATCCAGGCATGCTGCAAGTACTAGGCGGTGTCGATGAACCGGGAGGGGCCAGTAGAAGGAGCGCAGGTACGTGCATGGCGAATGGATCTCGGGGTGGTCCGACATCTGCCAGCGGAGGAGCTAGTGAGCTGTTGCCTCTTCGGTCTTGAGGACTGCGTTTCCGCTGATCGGGCATGGGGTCGGCGGTTGCGTGGGGGTGGTGGTGCGTCGCGCCATCGCTTCTGCGGAGATCGTGGATGCCGTCAGTGGTCGGGCTGCTGGAACAGCGTGAGGTCGCTACTCGCCGTCGGGTGCACGAGCTGCGGCAGGAGGCCGACCGTATCCAGGCCGAGTTGGCCGTGGCCGAGCGGGATTGGAAGGAGTGGGTCATCGCCCGGTCGCGGGTCGGTAAGGTGCTGGCCGCGGCGGACGAGACTGTCCGTGCGGCCGACAACAAGCACCTCGGGCCGCTTGAACCCGGCCCCTTCACCAAGTCCATGCGCCGCCTCGGAGTCGTCCTCCTCGTCCCGCAGGCGCCGCGAGGCACTCCACCGCTGGAGTCCGACCCACGACACCTGGCAAGAGATCACCGCCCGCCTACCGCCGGTCCCCGGCCCCGTCCAGCCCAACCTGGACGACCGAAAGCGCCAGGAGGCAACCGCATTCATCTGGGCACAGGTCACACGCGGCGAACCCCTCTTACCACCACGAACGATCGAGGAAGAACAGCCCGAAGGACCGCGCCTGGACATCGAGCTCGACGACTGGGCACCTCTGCACGCCGACGGCTACGACGTGATCACCCTCCGGTTCGTATATCCCTTCCTGCAGCACCGCGACCGCACCATGCGGGCCCTCGGCCGCCGCCTGCGACCTGGCGCCGCCATCGTGGTCATCACGCCCCTCGCCGCCGACACCCCGGCCGAACGGCGCGGCATCGCGCTCGACGAGGACGAACTCGCCCACCTGCGGGCCGGCTGGTCCACCACCGAACGCCACGACGCCGAAGGACTGGCCTTCGTGGTCCTGCGCGGCCCGCACCCGGCCGAGGCCACGCCACCGCCTGAGCCATCGGCCAACCACCCGCACCACGCACCCGCCGACGCCCGAACACGACCTGTGGGCCATCCACGATCTCGCCGAGTGGCGACAGCTCATGGGCGAGCTGGCCTTCGCCCGTCTCGACGCCATCGAGCGCACCCGCCATGGCCAAGGCCCGAACTACCTCGTCACCGGCCCTTGATGGCCAAACCCGACGATGAAGCCGCGCGGCGGCCTGATCGACGGGCGCTGGCGGCTGCTGCGGCGCTGCCGGTGGCGCGGGACGCGGTTGGAATCCCCGGCTCCGTGCCATGACGCGCAACCTCCGCATGTCGCGCGCCCTCTTCCATACCGGCCATGACCGTACGCGCCGGCGTGCCCCGGTGCGGGCCGCGCACCGGCTGACCGACTCGGTTTCCGACCCCGACTCCGACCCGACCCCGCCCCGACCCCGCCCCGACCCCGATACCACGAGGACACACCGCTGTGATGCCCGACGAACACTTCGACCGCATCGCCGACGACCGCACCGATCGTCCGCGCGCAGCCCGTCGCGTTCGTCGGGGAACGCACAGCTCGGTTCCCGGGGAACCGGCGCACGGCCCGCCGATGAGCGAGTTGGCGTACGGCCCGGTGGTGGTTCGCCGCCTCGCGCCGCATACCGTATGACGCTCAATCAGCACGCGGGATGTCCGGGCGCGCACCGGAACCGCAGGAACAACCGTCCGAGCCGTCGTCCGTCCTGGCGCAGACGGCCTCGGTGCACACGACCGACTTGGGGCAGACGTGCCGGAACTTGTACTGCATGCCAATGGACGCACCTGGACCCTGGACGCGTCCCGGAGCTACACCATCGGGCGCGACCAGCAGGCCGACATCTCGTGCATCGACCGCCGAGTCTCCCGACGGCACCTCGTGATCCGTTGTGACGGCGGGACATGGGTCATCGAAGATCTTGGCAGCGCGAATGGCACGTTCGCCGAAGGGCGTCGTATCCAGCGGATGGAGATCGGCCACGGTTCGATCGTCCGGCTGGGAGACGTCTCCACCGGCATGCGGCTGGACTTCACCGGGGTCTTCACCGGAGCCTCGGCGGCGGTGGGTGACGACCAGGTGCGTGCTGACGCCCGAATACGCGCGGGGCTGCCCCAGGGCGAGGCCCATCCCAGTGCCGGGGGCGCCACGGATCGGGGCACGCCGGAGACGGCCGCCGCCACACCCCCGGTGGTGCCCGGTCCCCGGTCGGGGGAGGTTCCGGGAGCCCCCACGGGGGTGGCGGCCCATGGCGACGACCTGTTCCGGCCCCTCCCCCACCACCCCGCGTCCGACCCCACCCGTGCCGCGGTTCCCACGGCTCCCGTAGCCGCGGGTGACGCCCGGGACAGCCACCGGCCCGAAGGACCCACAGCCGGTCCCCGTGGAGCCGCCGCCGCCCTTTTCGTCGACCGGGACCCCTCGGGCGTCCACCGACTCGACCTGGGACAGCGGCTGCGTATCGGTCGCGCGCAGGACAACGAACTCGTGGTGGAGGGCCCGTATGTCTCCCGCTACCACGCGGAGTTCCGGCCCCTGCCCGGTGGCCGCTTCGAAATCGTCGACCTCGGCAGTCACAACGGCACCTATGTCAACGGGCAGCCCGTGGACCGCCGGGTCATCGGCCCGTACGACATCGTCGGTGTCGGCCACTCCACCTTCCGTCTCGCCGGAGACCGGCTGGAGGAGTTCGTCGACACCGGTGAGGTCTCCTTCACCGCCCGCAACCTGACAGTGACCGTCGGGCGCGGCAAGACCATCCTGGACGACGTCTCCTTCGGTGTCCCCGAGAAGTCGCTGGTCGCGGTGATCGGGCCGTCGGGCTCCGGGAAGTCCACCCTGCTGCGCGCACTCACCGGCTACCGGCCGGCCGACCGTGGTCAGGTGCTCTACGACCACCGCGATCTCTACGCCCAGTTCGCCGAGTTGCGGCGCCGTATCGGTCTCGTTCCGCAGGATGACATCCTGCACAAGGAGCTGACCGTCGACACCGCTCTGAAGTACGCCGCCAGGCTCCGCTTTCCCGGTGACACCAAGGCGGCCGAGCGCAAGGCCCGTATCGACGAGGTGCTCCAGGAGCTCAGGCTCGATGCCCACCGGGGCAAGAAGGTCGCCTCGCTCTCCGGCGGTCAGCGCAAACGGGTGTCCGTCGCCCTGGAGCTGCTGACCAAGCCCTCGCTGCTCTTCCTCGACGAGCCCACCTCCGGTCTGGACCCGGGCCTGGACCGTTCTGTCATGAAGTTGCTGCGGGAGCTCGCGGATGACGGCCGCACCGTGCTGGTGGTGACGCACTCGGTCGCCGAACTCTCCATGTGTGACCGGGTGTTGGTCATGGCGCCCGGTGGCTCCGCGGCGTATTTCGGTCCCCCGGACGAGGCCCTGGACTTCTTCGGTCACGACAGCTGGGCCGATGTCTTCTCCGCCTTCGAGGACCATCACGACGACGACTGGGGCGGGCGCTGGCGGGCTTCCCGGCAGTATGAGCGGTGCATCGCGGAGATCGACTCGGCCGTACCGCCGCAGCAGCCCGGCACCCCCGCGACACAGCCGCGCGCACGAGCTCTGCAGCCCAAACCGCAGGGCTGGGTCGGCCAGTTGTGGACGCTGATGCGCCGCTATGTGTCGGTCATCGCCTCCGACAAGGGCTTCATGGCGCTGATGCTGCTGCTCCCGGCCGTGCTGGGCGGGGTGAGTTGTCTGATTCCGGCGAAATACGGGCTCGCCCCGCCACCGCCCGACAGCGGTTTCCGCTACAACCAGGAGTCCGGAACCATTCTGCTGGTACTGGTCGTCGGCATGTGCTTCTCCGGCGCGGCCAACTCCGTGCGTGAATTGATCAAGGAACGGGTGATCTACGAACGGGAGCGAGCCACGGGTCTGTCCCGATCCGCGTATCTGATGTCGAAGGTGATCGTCCTCGGTCTGATCACCGCGCTGCAGGGTGTCGTCATCTGCGCGATCGGCTTCTCCGTCCGCCAACTGCCCGCCCAGGGGCTGCTCATGCCCACGGCCGTCGAGGTCTGCGTGGTCATCAGTGCGCTGGGCTTCACCACCATGCTGTTCGGTCTGGTCATCTCCGCGCTGGTGCGGACCCCGGAGAAGACCATGCCGCTGCTCGTGATGTTCGCCGTCATCCAGGTCGTCTTCACAGGGGTCCTCTTCAAGCTGTTCGACTCTCCGGGCATCGAACAGATCGGCTGGCTGATGCCCGCCCGCTGGGGGGTGGCCGGCGCCGGGACCACACTCGACCTCGCGCACACCATGCCGCCCTGGAGCCTCGACAAGCCGGACGATCTCGACCCGCTGTGGGCCCACACCGTCACCCAGTGGGGCATCGACCTCGGTGTGCTCCTGGCGATCGGGCTGATCTGCGGCTTCGTGGTGGCCCGGCTGCTGCGCCGGCACGAGCCCGAGGTCATGCGGGACTAGCCTGCGCGTTTCACCTGGCACAGTGCCCGGGTCTTCCTGGCACAGTGCCCGGGTCTTGGCTGGGTGGTCACCCAGGCCAACGCCACCGTCCCCGCCGGACCGACGAACCGGCGGGGACGCTGTTCTTCGGGAATCGTGCGAGCGGCAGACCGTCGCGGCACAGCACGAAAAGGGTGCTCGGGGACGGGCGGGCCCCGGCCCCCGCCCCCAGGGCCCTACCGGTCAGCCGCCCAGGACGCTGCCCCCCCTCGGGGCG
>NZ_JBHYVB010000240.1:0-15668 GCF_042750115.1 Streptomyces sp. NPDC059455 | reverse complement strand
CATAATCGAGTTCCCCGGTCCGAATTCCGGCATGCCGAAATCCATCCCGATGAGGGGCCGTGCAGTAGTGGTTTGCCGCCGGTGCGGCTCAAGTGGTTGTCGCGTTTCCCCGCAGGGCTCCGTGGCAACTCGGTGAACACTACACGACGCCCCGAGGACCACCAAACCCATGGCCGGACCCCCCGTCAGGGCGTACTGTCCATGGCATGACGAGCGCATGTGTTCACCCACGGTGGTGGGCCGCCTGACGGCGGCCGCCCCTATCCACATGCGCAACCACGGCCGCCGCTCCGGCGGCCGTTCGCGTTTCTCCCTCCCGCGAATCCCGGCCGACCGGGTCGGCGGTCCCGACACAGCGGGAGACGCGGAGAGATGACAGGGACGAAGACGGCACGGCGCCGGATCTTCAGTGGGATCAAACCGAGCGGGCATCTGACCCTCGGGAACTACCTCGGGGCCGTGCGCCGGTGGGTTCAGGAGGACCAGCACCGTGCCGACGCGCTGTTCTGCGTCGTCGATCTGCACGCGCTCACCGTGGAGCACGATCCGGCGCGGGTACGGCGGCTCACCCGGCAGGCCGCCACGCTGCTGCTCGCCTCGGGGCTCGACCCCGAGCGCTGCACGCTGTTCGTGCAGAGTCATGTGGATGAGCACGCGCGGCTGTCCTATCTCATGGAGTGCACGGCCACCGACGGTGAGATGCGGCGGATGATCCAGTACAAGGAGAAGGCCGCGCGGGAGCAGGCGAGAGGGGGGAGCGTACGGCTGTCGCTGCTCACCTATCCGGCGCTGATGGCCGCCGACATCCTCGGCTACGGAACGCATGAGGTGCCGGTCGGCGAGGACCAGACGCAGCATGTGGAGCTGGCCCGGGATCTGGCGCAGCGGTTCAATCAGCGATACGGACCGGTCTTCACCGTGCCCCGGGCCACCAGTCCGCGGGTCTCGGCGCGGGTGATGGATCTGCAGGACCCGACCTCGAAGATGGGGAAGTCGCACGCGGAGACGGCGGGCATCGTCTATCTGCTCGACGAGCCGGATGTGGTGCGGAGGAAGGTCATGCGTGCGGTCACGGACAGCGGCACCGAGGTGCGATACGACCGGACGGAGCAGCCGGGGGTGGCCAATCTGCTGGATGTGCTGGCCTCGTGCACCGATGGCAAGCCGGAGGTGCTGGCCGAGGAGTTCAGCTCGTACGGGGCGCTGAAGGGTGCCACGGCGGAGGCGGTGCTGGAGGTGCTGCGTCCGCTTCAGGCCCGGCACGCCGAGCTGTGCGCCGACCCGTCGTATGTGGACGGGGTGCTGCGGGCCGGGGCCGAGCGGGCGCGTGGGCTGGCCCGGCCCCGGGTGGACGAGGCGTATGCGGCGGTCGGGCTGCTGCCGCCCGCCTGAGCGAAGCGGCTCTCCGTCAGCTGTTGCCGGAGGCGAGCTCGCGGCTGCGGTCGCGGGCCGCCTCCAGCGCGGCGATCAGCGCGGCGCGCACCCCGTGGCTCTCCAGTTCGCGGATGGCGTTGATGGTGGTGCCCGCCGGGGAGGTCACGGCCTCGCGCAGCTTGACCGGGTGCTGATCGCTGTCGCGCAGCATCACGGCCGCGCCGATGGCCGCCTGGACGATCAGGTCATGGGCCTTGTCGCGGGGCAGGCCGAGCAGGATGCCCGCGTCGGTCATCGCCTCGACGAGGAAGTAGAAGTAGGCCGGACCGGAGCCGGAGAGCGCGGTCGCGGCGTCCTGCTGGGACTCGGGGACGCGCAGCGTCTTGCCGACGCCGCCGAAGATCGCCTCGGTGTGGGCGAGGTGCTCCTCGGTGGCGTGGCTGCCCGCCGAGATGACGGACATGGCCTCGTCGACCAGCGCCGGGGTGTTGGTCATGACCCGGACGACCGGGGTGCCGGCGGCCAGGCGCGCCTCGAAGAAGGAGGTGGGGATGCCGGCGGCGCCGGAGACGACCAGCCGGTCGGCGGGGACGTGCGGGGCGAGCTCATCGAGCAGGGCGCCCATGTCCTGCGGTTTGACGGTGAGGATGAGGGTCTCGGCGGCCTTGGCGGCCTCGGCGTTGGAGACGGCTTCGACGCCGTAGCGCGAGCGGAGCTCCTCGGCACGCTCGGGGCGGCGGGCCGTGACCAGCAGATCGGATGGCGACCAGCCGCCTCGGATCATTCCGCTGAGAAGGGCTTCGCCGATCTTTCCCGTGCCGAGCACGGCGACCTTCTCCGTCATGGTGCGGCTCTCCTCATGCCTGTGCGGCTTGTGCGTGTGCTGCGTAGGTTGTTCTCCGCCATCCTCGCACGGGTGGCGCATTCCCCCTGGCTCTTATGAATTTCTTATTCATTGTTCGATGAATTAATTTTTACACGCCGCCCGGCGTGACGGCCAGGCCGCTTTGCGCCCGCGCCAACCAGGGCGCCCGGAACGAAACAGTCCTGTTCGATGACTCCAAGTTCACAAGTCGGTTACATATCGACTTGCAAATGGTCACAGTCTCATGGACACAATAGGGCTCGGTGTCTATACGTACGGGAAGGGGGCGATGGTGAGGACGTTCCGGCATACCGCTCACGCGCTGGTAACGGCGGTTGCCGTGTTGCTTGCCCTCTTCATCGCGGCCGATTGCGCGTCCGCGCAGGTCATCCATCCCGAAACGGTCAGCGCCACCGCATCAGCCGATCCGCGGCCGACCACCGAATCATTGGTATCCGCGCACGGCGACCACGGAACTGAAGATTGCAAGGGGCTCCGCGGAAGGGCCCCGCTCACCGCTCCCACGCCGAGCGGCAAATACGGATGTGTGTGCGGTTGCGATGCCGGTGTTCCGGTGCCGCGTACCGCCATTTCCACCTCGGTCACCGGACGGCAAGCCGTTCCGGTGTCGAGATCGGGCGAACTGCCCGTCATCCTCCAGATCTTCCGCTGCTGAGAGCTACACCGCTGTGGCCCGGCGGTCCGTCTCTCGCACATCTCAACGCTTTTCACGCGTCTCGCAGCAAGCGATCTCAACCGCCAGCGACCGATTCCATCGATCCCACTGACGTAGCGCTATGCCGTGCCCCCGCCTGCCCATGAGCCGGTGACGGGGCGCACTGGAGGCAACCCTCATGCGAAATCTCCTTGACCGTTTCCGTGGTGCCGGAGGCACCTCAGGCTCATCCGGCGCCGGAACCTTCCGCGCCGACTTCACCGCTTCTCTCGTCGTCTTCCTGGTGGCCGTCCCCCTGTGCGTGGGGGTGGCGGTCGCCTCCGGGGTGCCGGCCGAGCTCGGCCTGATCACCGGCATCGTCGGCGGGCTGGTCACCGGCTTTCTGCCGGGCAGCAGCCTGCAGGTGTCCGGCCCGGCCGCCGGTCTGACCGTGCTGGTCTACGAGGCCGTGGAGCGATACGGCGTCGCCGCGCTCGGTGTCCTCGTCCTCATCTCCGGACTGCTCCAGCTGGCCATGGGCGCGCTCGGCCTCGGCCGCTGGTTCCGGGCGATCTCCGTCGCCGTGGTGCAGGGCATGCTCGCGGGCATCGGCCTGGTGCTGATCGCCGGACAGCTGTACGCGCTCGCCGACGCCAAGGCCCCGAGCAGCGGGCTCGACAAGATCTTCAGCATTCCGGGGCTCATCGGGGATGTGGCCGGTTCCGCGGACGCCCTGAAGGCGGTCGCCGTGGGCGCCGGGACGATCGCCGTCCTGGTGCTGTGGCCGCGCTTCCGCCAGGGCGCCAAGGTGCTGCCCGCGCCGCTGGCGGCCGTCGCGCTCGCCACGGCCGCGACCGCGATCTTCGACCTGCCGATCGCGCGGGTCGAGGTCAAGGGTCTGCTGGACGCCATTCAGCCGCCCGGCGGCGGTGAGTTCCAGGCCCTCGCCGAGGTGGGCGTCATCGGCACCGTGCTCGCGTTCACGCTGATCGCCTCCGCCGAGAGCCTGTTCAGCGCCGCGGCCGTGGACCGGCTGCACGACGGTCCGCGCACCGACTACAACAAGGAGCTGATGGCGCAGGGCGCGGGCAACACGGTGTGCGGTCTGCTCGGCGCACTGCCGATGACCGCGGTGATCGTACGGAGCGCGGCCAATGTGCAGGCCGGTGCGAAGACGAAGGCGTCGCGGGTGCTGCACGGTGTGTGGCTGCTGGTCTTCGCGGTGCTCTTCCCCTCGGCGCTGGGCATCATCCCGGTGGCCACGCTCGCCGGTGTGCTGGTGTACTCCGGCTGGAAGCTGATCCCGACCAAGGATCTGGTGCCGCTGTGGAAGACCCACCGGGGTGAGGCGATCATCCTGATCGTCACCGCCGGCGCGATCGTGATCACCAATATGTTCGAGGGCGTGATCATCGGTCTGCTGATGGCCGTGGCCAAGACCGCCTGGGAGACCTCGCATGTGCATGTCGAGGTCACCGGGCGCGAGGACGGCGACGGCTCCGACTCCGGCTCCGGCACCGGCTCCGGCACCGGCTCCGGCTCCGGCGACAAGCCCCTGCACGTCCGGGTGCGCGGCAACGCGACCTTCCTGCGGCTGCCCAAGCTGCTGGACGAGCTGGAGGGGCTGCCCCACGAGCGCGAGGTGGAGCTCGACCTGACCGGGCTGCGCCATGTGGACCACGCCTGTGAGATGGCGCTGGCCACCTGGACCGAGCGGCACAACGCGGTGGTCAAGCGGGGCGCCGCCCTGGAGGAGCGGATCCCGGCGTAACGGCACCCGGGTAACCCGTACATAGCCCGTATATAGGGGAGGCCCCCTTCCGTCGCCCGGCCCCCGGCGCCGCACTCGCGGTGCCGGGGGCCGACCGCGCTCCGGCCCTGGCCGCGGGTCAGCCGCAGGGCACGGTGACGAAGCCGTCGCTGCCGGTCTTCACATACGCGTCGGAGACGTACTGCCCCGGGGCGATGTTGTCCCAGATGTCCGAGGTGCCGTACGGCCCCGAGACCTTCTGGCCGTGCCGCTGGCAGCGGATGGGGACCCGGCTGTTGTACGGCAGCACCTTCACCAGCCGGTGGTTGGTGCCGGGACCGCTGCGGACGTTCAGCTGGTAGCCGGGCGCGACCGGATAGGTAATCGCTCCGGCGGTGGTTTCCACCGTGTCCGCGACGGTGTCCGTGGTGTCGGTGGTGGCTGCGATTTCCGCGGTCTCTTCGATGGCCATGGTGGCCCCTCCCCCGTTGAACTTCTTTCCGAAGTTGTGCACATGTCGTGTGAAGTGACACGACATGCGGAGGTTAACAAGGCTCGCACGTGTCATCGACTAGGCTCGCCGAGTCGCGAATGCGGCCGAATTCACGGGGGTGGGGCATGCCGCCGGTGCACAGAGCCGGGACGGGCCCGGAAGCGGAGGATCCGGAGTACGCCGGGCAGTACCAGCTTGAGGCGCGCCTCGGATCCGGTGGCATGGGCGTGGTCCATCTGGCCCGCTCGCACTCGGGGCGGCGGCTCGCGGTGAAGGTCGTCCATGCCGGGTTGGCCGAAGACCCCGAGTTCCGGGCGCGGTTCCGGCAGGAGGTTGCGGCCGCCCGGCGGGTCAGCGGCGCGTTCACGGCGCCCGTGGTGGATGCCGACCCGGAGGGGCCGAGGCCCTGGATGGCCACCCTCTACATCCCCGGCCCGACGCTCGCCGAACACGTCAAGCGGAGCGGTCCGTTGGCGCCGGACGAGATGGTGCGACTGGCGGCGGGGCTCGCCGAGGCGCTGCGGGACATCCATCGGGCGGGCGTGGTGCACCGCGATCTCAAGCCGAGCAATGTGCTGCTCGCGGCGGACGGCCCGAAGGTCATCGACTTCGGCATCTCCCGGCCGTCCGACAGCGAACTGCGCACCGAGACGGGGAAGTTGATCGGCACCCCGCCGTTCATGGCGCCGGAGCAGTTCCAGCGACCGCGGGCGGTGGGACCGGCGGCGGATGTGTTCGCGCTGGGGTCGGTGCTGGTGCACGCGGCCACCGGGCGGGGGCCGTTCGAGTCCGAGAGCCCGTACATCGTGGCGTACCAGGTGGTGCACGACGAGGCGGATCTGGCGGGGGTGCCGGATGAGCTGCTGCCGCTGATCCAGCGGTGTCTGGCCAAGAACCCCGAGGACCGCCCCACACCCGACGCCCTGATGACGGTGTTGCGCGCGGTCGGCGGACCCCAGTCGCCGGTGCCGCGCGGACCCGTTCCGCTGGTGCCGCAGCAGCGGACACCGGAGCCGCACTCGCTGCCGGGCGGACGCTGGGGGCAGGACGACGGCGCCACGGATACGCAGGTGAAGGCGGCCCTTGCCGCCCCTGCCGAAACGGCGGCCCCCGATACGGCGGGTCCCGGTCCTGTGGATCCCGATACGGCGGATCCCGATACGCATGTGAAGGCGGCTCCCGAGCCGGAACCGGCCGCGGACCGGCCCGAGTCGGGGCCGGACCAGCCCGTGGCGCGGCGCCGGGGGATCCGGCGGTGGGCCTTCTCCGGGCTCGCGGCTGTCGTACTGCTCGGCGCGGGCACCGTCGTCGCACTGCGCCCCTTCGACGGCACGGGCTCCTCCGGCGGCGGCCGCCCGCGGATCAGCGCGGCGACCGCGGAGGCGTGGCGCCCCTGGACGACCGGGCTGGACGCCGGAAAGGCCGTGGGCTCGGGGGCGCGGCCCGCGTTCTGCTCGTACGGAGCGGGCGCGCTGTACTGCGCCCGGCACGGTATCGAGACCGCCCGGGTCGATCCGGACGACGGCCGCGTGGTCTGGTCGCGGCCGTCCGCGGCGGCGCGCCCCGGCGACGGCGCGACGATCTCCGCCCCCGTGGTCGCGGGCGGTCTGGTGCGGACGGTGTCCCCGGACGGCGGGCGGCTGCGGGCGCTCGATCCCACGACCCATCGCGTCCGCTGGAGCCGCGATCTGTCCCGCTACCAGGGCGGGGTCTACTCCTCGGGCGACTCCGTGCTGCTGGTCACGCCGGACGGCATGGTCACGTCGGTGAACGGGGCGACGAACAAGGAGCGTTGGAGCCACCGGCTGCCCGGCCACGCCCGGCCCGCCTTCTTCTCGTACGGCGACGGCCGTACCGCGTACGCCGTGACCACCGCGGGCGACGGCTCGCACACGCTGGTCACGGCGGTGGACACGGTGCGCGGTACGACGCGCTGGCACGCCTCGCTCAGCGGCAACCTCACCCCGGCCGGAAGCGGCCCCGATGGCGTACTGCTGCTGACCGAGACGGACACTCAGACCAGCACCACCGCCGTGGTCCGCTACGACCCGGAGCGGCGCGCGGCGCGGCGGGTCGCGCTGTCCGCGCCGGTGTCCGCGATCAGCGTCGTCACCAGCGGCGATCGGGTGTATGTACTGGGCGCGGACGGCGGGTTGGTGGCCTTCGACACCGCGCGCGAGGGCTCGGCGCGGGCGCGGCTCTGGCGCCTGGAGACCTCGGTCTCCAACGCCTCGCCGCTGGTGGCGGTGGACGGCAGGCTGTACTTCTCGGCGGCGGACGGCCGGCTGCTGGCCGTGGGCGCCCAGCGGGGCGAGGTGATCGGCGAGACCCGCTCGCGCGGGGGCGCGGCCGGTCAGGGCTTCCTGGATCTGATGCCCGCGCCGGTGGTGGCGGACGGCAAGGTGTTCGCGACGGCCCCGGACGGCACGCTCTTCGCCGTGGACGGGCGGAATCCGGCCGGTTGGTGAGCGGCGCCACGGGCCCCCGGCGCGAGCCGGGCCTAGAGTGACCGCCGGATCGTGGGTCGGTGGGAGAAGACAGGAATGGCACTGCGCGCCGGGGACCCGGAGTCCATCGGAGGCTACGCACTCGAGCGACGGCTCGGCCGTGGCGGGATGGGCACGGTGTATCTGGCCCGGTCACCGTCGGGGCGGCGGCTGGCGCTGAAGGTGGTGCATCAGCAGTTCGCCGACGACGACGAGTTCCGGGTGCGGTTCCGCCAGGAGGTCGCGGCCGCCCGGCGGGTCAGCGGCGCGTTCACCGCGGCCGTCGTGGACGCGGACCCCGATGCCGTGCTGCCGTGGATGGCGACCTCGTACGTCCCCGGCCGGACCCTCGCCGAGCAGGTCGCGGCGGACGGTCCGCTGCGCGGCGCCGAGTTGCGGCGGCTGGCGATCGGGCTGGTGGAGGCGCTACGGGACGTCCATCGGGCGGGGGTGGTGCACCGGGATCTGAAACCGGCCAACATCGTGCTGTCCGACGAGGGCCCCCGCGTCATCGACTTCGGCATCTCCCGGGCGGCCGACCACCAGACGCTGACCATGACGGGCCGGGTCATGGGCACGCCCCCGTTCATGTCGCCGGAGCAGCTGCGCGATCCGCGCGAGGTCGGGCCGGAGTCCGATGTGTTCTCGCTGGCGACGGTGCTGGTGTACGCGGCGACCGGGCAGAGCCCGTTCGCCGCGGACAGCCCGTATATGACCGCCTATCACGTGGTGTACGAGCCCCCGGCGCTGGACGCGGTGACCGGGCCGCTGCGTGACGCGGTCGCGGGCTGCCTGAGCAAGGACCCGCCCGCGCGCCCCGGGCTGGACGAGCTGCTGGAGCGGCTGCGGACGCTGCCCGAGGACGACGGTGACGACGCTTCCAAGGACGGTAAGGGCGGTGATGACGACCGTAAGGACGTCACGGACGCGGACGGCGGCACCGGCGAGGACGACGATGGCGACGAGGGCGACGCCGCCGTGCCGACCGAAGTCGGCCGTGCGCCGGGCAGCGCCTATCTGACGCGCCGCCCCCTGGTGATCGCCGCCACGGCCGCGGGCCTGGTCGCCGCCGTCGTGGGGACGATCGTCTTCCTGCGGGCCGGGTCCGGGCCCGAGGGCGAGCCGGACGCCCGCCCCACCGCCCGCTCATCGGCGAACGGCTCGCTCCCGTCCGGCTGGCGCCCCTGGCAGCGCACCCTCGCCGGACCCGGCACCGACATCGTGACCAGCGCCGATGGCGCTCCGCGCTCGGTCAGCGAGCTGACCGGCCGCCGCTGTCTGCCCTCGGGCACGGATCTGTACTGCGGTGGTTCCGGGATCGCCCTGACCCGGCTGGACGTCCGGGGGCGGGTGGCCTGGCACCGGTCGGCCAAGCCGAGCGAGCTGATCGGAGTGGCCGACGGTCTCGTGCTGGGCACCGTGGAGAAGTCGGACGGCACGGCCCGGCTGGAGGGCTACCGCACCAGCGACGGTGAGCGGGTCTGGCGGACCGACATCGGCAGCGCGTCCCAGGGGGCGGTGTTCCGGCGCGGGGACCACCCGGCCGTGCTCACCCAGAGCTGGGACGAGGAGACGTTCCAGGCGGTGGACGTGCGCACCGGCCGCACGCTCTGGTCGCGCCGGGTCGGCCGCGGGCTGAGCTGCGGCCCGAATGTGGTGGCCGGACGTCCCCTCGCGGACTGCGGACCGCTGGAGGACCGGGGCGACCCGGCCGTTCCGAGCGGGCTCTACACCCTCTCCCCCACCACGGGAGAGCCCCGGCGGATCGGCACCCTCTCCGTGGGCTCCTTCCTCGCCGAGCGCTCGGGCGAGCTCCTCTATCTGGAGCAGCGCGAGCAAGACGCCGATGACTACACCGATCTGCTGTTCCTCGGCGCGGACGGGGGACGGCAGCGCCGGGTGAAGCTGCCCGAGGGGCTCTCCGCCCGGCAGATCACGCCCACCCTGGTCGGCGACACGCTGTACTTCGTCCGGCAGAACGGCGAGGTCACCGCCGTCACCACGACCGGAAAGCGGCTGTGGAGCAAGGCGACACAGGTGGAGTGGCTGGGCCCGCCCGTGGTGTCCGGGCGCCGGAACGCCCTGTATCTGGCCACCGCCGCGGGCCGGGTGGTCGCGCTGGACCGCCGGGACGGCCGGGTGCTGTGGCGGACCAAGGCGCGGACGGACCCCGGTGGCATCCCCGCCGAGCTGACGCTGAGCGGGGACGCCCTCACCACGGTCTACGGATACGACACCCTGGAGGCGTCCGGAATGGATGTCGGCCGGGGCGGCTGACGCCGCGCGAGGTCAGCCGGGGCGGCTACCGAGGCGGGACGTCGGTTGGGGCGGGACGTCGGCCGAGGCGGCTGAGGTGGCGGGATGTCAGCCCAGCTGGCTGATGTCGCGGACCGCACCCTTGTCCGCGCTGGTGGCCATCGCCGCGTAGGCGCGCAGCGCGGTGGACACCTTGCGCTCGCGGTTCTTCGGGGCGTAGACGCCGCCGAGCTCCTCGCGGCGGGCCGCCAACTCCTCCTCGCTCACCAGGAGTTCGATGGAGCGGGCGGGGATGTCGATGCGGATCCGGTCGCCGTCCCGGACCAGGGCGATGGTGCCGCCGGACGCCGCCTCCGGCGAGGCGTGGCCGATGGAGAGGCCCGACGTGCCGCCGGAGAAGCGGCCGTCGGTGACCAGCGCGCATGTCTTGCCCAGGCCCCGGCCCTTGAGGAAGGAGGTCGGGTAGAGCATCTCCTGCATTCCGGGGCCGCCCTTGGGGCCCTCGTAGCGGATGACGACCACGTCGCCCTCCTTGACCTGCTTGCCCAGGATCCGCTCGACGGCCTCCTCCTGGGATTCGCAGACCACGGCCGGGCCCTCGAAGGTCCAGATGGACTCGTCCACGCCCGCGGTCTTCACCACACAGCCGTCGACGGCCAGATTGCCCTTGAGGACGGCGAGCCCGCCGTCCTTGGAGTAGGCGTGCTCCATGTCGCGGATGCAGCCGCCGGCGGCGTCCGTGTCCAGGGTGTCCCAGCGCTCGGACTGCGAGAAGGCGGTGGCGGAGCGCTTGCAGCCGGGGGCCGCGTGCCACAGCTCGATGGCCTCGGCGGACGGCGAACCGCCGCGCACGTCCCAGGTCTTGAGCCAGTCGGCGAGCGAGGAGCTGTGCACGGAGTGGACGTCCTCGTTCAGCAGTCCGCCGCGGAACAGCTCGCCGAGGATCGCCGGGATGCCGCCCGCGCGGTGCACGTCCTCCATGTAGTACGTGCCGCCGGGGGCGACGTTCGGGGCGACCTTGGCGAGGCACGGCACCCGGCGGGAGACCTCGTTGATGTCATTGAGGTCGTAGTCGAGACCGGCCTCCTGGGCGGCGGCCAGCAGGTGGAGGATCGTGTTGGTCGAGCCGCCCATGGCGATGTCGAGCGCCATGGCGTTCTCGAAGGCGGCGCGGGACCCGATGGCGCGCGGCAGAACCGTCTCGTCGTCCTGCTCGTAGTGGCGCTTGGTGATCTCCACGACCGTACGGCCGGCGGTCTCGTAGAGCGCCTTGCGGGCGGTGTGGGTGGCCAGCACCGAACCGTTGCCCGGCAGGGAGAGGCCCATCGCCTCGGTCAGGCAGTTCATCGAGTTGGCGGTGAACATGCCGGAACAGGAGCCACAGGTCGGGCAGGCGTTGTTCTCGATGCGGAGGATGTCCTCGTCCGAGACGTTCTCGTTGACCGCGTCCGAGATCGCGTTGATCAGGTCCAGCTTGCGGACGGTGCCGTCGACGAGCGTGGCCCGGCCCGCCTCCATGGGGCCGCCGGAGACGAAGACGGTCGGGATGTTGAGCCGCATCGCGGCCATCAGCATCCCGGGGGTGATCTTGTCGCAGTTGGAGATGCAGATCAGCGCGTCGGCGCAGTGCGCCTCGACCATGTACTCCACGGAGTCGGCGATCAGGTCGCGGGAGGGGAGGCTGTAGAGCATCCCGCCGTGGCCCATGGCGATGCCGTCGTCCACGGCGATGGTGTTGAACTCGCGCGGAATGCCGCCCGCCGCGTGGATTGCCTCGCTGACGATCCGGCCCACCGGCTGGAGGTGGGTGTGGCCGGGCACGAACTCGGTGAAGCTGTTGGCGACGGCGACGATCGGCTTGCCGAAGTCCTCGCGCGCTACGCCGGAAGCCTGCATAAGGGCGCGGGCGCCCGCCATGTTGCGGCCATGGGTGACGGTGCGAGACCTCAGCTCGGGCACGGTGCTCGGCTCCCTCGTGATACGTGCGTCCTGCGGATCGGATCGGAGTCTTCTGAGCCTACGCCTGTGTCCATGGATCCGGATGGTCCGTCCGGATCCAGAGACGGACGGGTCACTGAGCGGAACGGACCGATCAGCGCTCGGTCAGCGATCGGCCCGTTCACGCCCGGACGATCGGGATTTCGATCGGGATTTCGATCAGCTTTCGGTCAGATAGCGCTGGAGGGTCGGCCCCACCATGGCCACGATGTCGTCCGTCTCCGCCGAGGCCATCGGCTCCATCCGGATCACATACCGCAGCATCGCGATCCCGATCAGATGCCCGGCCGCGAGCTGGGCCCGGAACTCGGGGTTCGGCACATCCAGCTCACCCGCCACCCGCACCAGCACCCGGCGCTCGATCATGCCGCGCAGCACCGTGGCGGCGGTCTCGTTGGTCAGCGCCGAGCGCATCACGGCGAGCAGCGGCAGCCTGCTGACCGGGTTCTCCCAGATGCCGAACATATAGCGGGCCATCCGCTCGCCCGCGCCCTCCCGGCTTCCGTGCACCGCGTCCGGGACGCCCATGGCGGGGGCGAAGATCAGCTCGATGGCCGCCTCGAAGACCTGCTCCTTGGTGCCGAAGTAGTGGTGGACCAGCGCCGGGTCCACCTCCGCGGCCTTGGCGATGCCACGGATCGAGGTCTTGTCGTAGCCGCGCTCGGCGAACTCGTTGCGCGCCGCGATCAGGATCCGGTCGCGGGCGGCGGGGCCGTCGGAGGCGCTCGTACGGGCCGGGCGGCCGCGCTTGCGCGGGGGTGTGGCGGACCCGGATGCGGCGGCGGTCATGAACCGGGCACCGCCCTGCGCCGCCGGGTGGTCGAGGTCGGCGAGGCGAGGTGCAGCCGGGTGAAGGCCAGGGCCTCCGCCAGATCGGCCTCGCGCTCGGTCGTCGACATGGCACGCCGGGTGTTGACCTCGACGACCACATTGCCGTCGAAACCGCCGACCGCGAGCCGTTCCAGCAGCTCGGCGCAGGGCTGGGTGCCGCGCCCCGGCACCAGGTGCTCGTCCTTGTTGGAGCCCTGGCCGTCGGCGAGGTGGAGATGGGCCAGCCGGTCGCCCATGCGGTCCACCATCTCCAGCGCGTCCGTACGGGCGGTGGAGGTGTGCGACAGATCGATCGTGAAGTGGCGGTAGTCGTCCTGGGTGACGTCCCAGCCCGGGGCGTACGCCAGCATCTCGCGGTCGCGATAGCGCCACGGGTACATGTTCTCGACCGCGAACCGCACATCGGTCTCGTCCGCCATCCGCCAGATTCCGCGGACGAACTCACGGGCGTACGCCCGCTGCCATCGGAACGGCGGGTGGACCACGACGGTGGACGCGTCGAGCTTCTCGGCGGCCGCCCTCGCCCGCTGCAGCTTCACCCACGGGTCGGTCGACCAGACCCGCTGGGTGATCAGCAGACAGGGGGCGTGCACGGCGAGGATCGGCACCTGGTGGTAGTCCGAGAGCCGACGCAGCGCCTCGATGTCCTGGCTGACCGGATCGGTCCACACCATGACCTCGACGCCGTCGTAGCCCAGGCGTGCCGCGATCTCGAAGGCCGTCGCCGTCGACTCCGGATAGACCGAGGCTGTGGACAGCGCGACCTTCGCATCCGGGATGCGCACCACTGGCTCTGTCACGAGGGACAGCGTACGGCGGCTGCTCTCCGCAACCGAACCGCGGCGGCCTTCGCGGCTGAACGGCCGCCGCTTTCCGGCCCCGGTCACGCTCCGTGGTCAGGTGGGCAGATGGTCCAGGCGGCGGAGGATCACGCCCTCGCGCAGCGCCCACGGGCAGATCTCCAGCTGGTCCACGCCGAACAGGTCCATCGCGGCCTCCGCCACCAGCGCCCCGGCCGTGAGCTGTCCGGCCCGGCCCTCGGAGACCCCGGGCAGCTCGGCCCGCTCCTGGGTGGGCATGGTGGCCAGCTTCGGCACCCACTCCTCCAGCGCCCGGCGGGTGAGCCGGCGCTCCACGTAGAGCCCCTCGGCGGAGCGCGCGGCGCCGGTGATCCTGGCCAGCTGCTTGAAGGTCTTGGACGTGGCCACCACATGGTCCGGCGCCCCATGACGGCTGAAATCGCCGACGCTCCGGGCGATCTCGGCCCGCACATGGCGCCGCAGGGCCCGTACGTCCGCCGGGTCGGGCGGATCGCCGGGCAGCCAGGACCCGGTCAGCCGGCCGGCCCCCAGCGGCAGCGAGACCGCCGCGTCGGGCTCCTCGTCCATGCCGTACGCGATCTCCAGCGAACCGCCGCCGATGTCCAGGACCAGCAGCTTCCCCGCGGACCAGCCGAACCAGCGGCGGGCGGCCAGGAAGGTGAGCCGCGCCTCGTCCGCGCCGCTGAGCACCTGGAGCCGCACGCCGGTCTCCTCGGCGACCCGGGCCAGGACCTCATCGGCGTTGGACGCCTCGCGGACGGCGGAGGTCGCGAACGGCAGGACGTCCTCGACGCCCTTGTCCTCGGCCGCCTCCAGCGCCTCCATGACCACCGCGATCAGGCGGTCGACGCCCTCGGGGCCAATGGCCCCGTGCCCGTCGAGGAGTTCGGCCAGCCGCAGCTCGGCCTTGTGCGAATGCGCGGGCAGCGGGCGCGCGCCGGGGTGGGCGTCCATCACGAGCAGATGAACCGTATTCGAACCCACGTCGAGGACACCGAGTCTCATAGCGTGAACGCTACTGCTCCCACCTCGGTGTCATGCACAGGTCCCCTACGATCTCGCGCAGAAGCCGCGCCGGGGACGCACGCGGTCCCCACCTCCGGCTTTTCACCGAAGGCGCCTACCCTTGCACCGTGGCAAAGACGAAAAAGGCGAAGCAGGACAAACGCCGGAAGGCCGCCCCGGAGTGGGCGGCCGAGGAGCCGATGCCGTCCGGGGCGGAGGGCGCCGAGAACGCCCCGAGCACCGAGGACGAGGTCGGCCTGGACTTCGCCCGCGCATGGGTCGAATTCCCCGATCCGGCCGACGACGAACAGCTCTTCCGATGCGATCTGACCTGGCTGACCTCCAAGTGGACCTGCATCTTCGGCCAGGGCTGCCAGGGCATCCAGGCGGGGCGGGCCGACGACGGCTGCTGCACGCTGGGCGCGCACTTCTCGGACGAGGACGACGAAGCGCGGGTCGGACGCCATATGGCCCGGCTGACCCCGGAGATCTGGCAGTTCCACGACGAGGGGCACGCCTCGGGGTGGGTGCAGGAGGACGACGACGGCGAGCGGCAGACCCGGCGCCACAAGGGCTCGTGCATCTTCCAGAACCGGCCGGGCTTCGCGGGCGGCGCGGGCTGCGCACTGCACATCCTGGCGCTGCGGGAGGGGCGCGAACCGCTGGAGACCAAGCCGGACGTGTGCTGGCAGCTGCCGGTGCGCCGGTCCTACGACTGGATCGACCGGCCGGACGACACCCGGGTACTGCGGATCACCATCGCCGAGTACGACCGGCGCGGCTGGGGGCCGGGCGGCCACGATCTGCACTGGTGGTGCACCTCGGCCACCTCGGCGCACGGGGCCGGGGAGCCGGTGTTCCGGTCGTACCGGCCGGAGCTCACGGAGCTGATGGGCAAGGCCGGGTACGACCGGCTGGTCGAGCTGTGCGAGCAGCGCTTGGCGTCGTCGCTGCCGCTGCTGGCACCGCATCCGGCGGACCCGGACGACTGACGAGGCCGTGCCGCCTCGGCGGGCTGCTCCCCTCCCGCCCCTTCCCCCACACGGGGGGCCCCCCACCCCCCCGGGGGCCCGGGGGGGGGCCCCAGTGCCGGGCCAGACGGGGGCCCCCCGCGGCACACACCAGTGGGGGGGC
>NZ_JBHYVB010000239.1:0-15674 GCF_042750115.1 Streptomyces sp. NPDC059455 | reverse complement strand
GATCTCCCCCTCGCCCCCAGAAAACAGAGCAGTGTCCACCACACCCGAAGGTCATTTCAGGCGAACCATCACATCGACCAACAGAGTCCTGTGGGGCTCGAATAATCGTCGCTCCTGGTCAAGAGGCATATCTGTACTCGTTGTTCACGCCGCCGCCAGGATGCGAGTGCGCAGGACTCTGCGGCTGGTCGGCTCCAGGACCGGAGGTGGTCGCCCGTGAGCTTGGGGAAGTAGTTGGCATCGGGCCCGGTGGGGGCGGTGCGCGTTGTAGTGCCTCTGGGTACGTGGCCAGGGCCTGGCGCACGTGAGCTTCGCTAAGGATGAGTATGTGGTCGAGGACTTCTCGGCGGAGAGTGCCGATCACTCGTTCGCAGTGGGCGTTGGCCTTCGGTGCGCGGACCGGTGTCTTGATGATTTCGATGTCCTCGGCCTGGAACACGGCGTCGAAGGCGTCGGTGTACTTGCTGTCTCGGTCTCGGATGAGGAAGCGGAGCGAGTCCATGCGGATGCCCAGGTCGGTGGCGAGGTTGCGGGCTTGCTGGGTGGTCCAGGCCGCGGTGGGGTGTGCGGTGACGCCGGCGATGTGCAGGCGCCGGGTGTGGTGCTCGAGGAAGACCAGGGCGTACAGGCGGTGCAGGCTGATGGTGTCGATGTGGAGGAAGTCGCAGGCGATCAGGCTGGTGGCCTGTGCGGAGAGGAACCCGCGCCAGGTCGGGCCGGTGCGGCGGGGTGCGGGGTCGATTCCTGCGGTGTGGAGGATCTGCCAGACGGCAGAGGCGGCGATCGGGTGTCCGAGCCGGGCCAGTTCGCCCTGGATCCGGCGATGGCCCCATCGGCTGTTCTCACGGGTGAGGCGCAGTACGAGGTTCTTGATGGCGGTCTGTGTGGGCGGCCGTCCGGGACCGCGGCGTCGTCGGGAGTAGTCCCAGCGGCGGGGGATCAGTGAGGACAAGGAGGCGAACCACATGCGGTCCGCGGGTTCGTACCGTACTCGGCCTTGTATCTGGCGTCGTAGCACGGCGTTTTCGTGGCGCAGGACGAGAAGTTCGGCCTCCTTCGAGGTGTCCCGCTGCAGAAGCACCGTCGGGACGGCGAGAAGGCGTCGAGTCACCTGGTACAGCAGCGACACGCTCATCCCGTCATGGTCGCAGCTCTCAGCACCCCGGGTGGGGCGTTTGACCAGCAGCGATGGATAACCGAGCCCCACCGGAACCGCTGGTGCTGCGGCACGAGAACGCGGTCCTGCGCCGCCAGTTGACCGGACCGGTCCCGCTATGAGCCCGCCGACCGGTTCTGGTTCGCCGCCCTGTTCCGGGCTGATGCCCCGGCGCCACTGGCTCAAGGTATTCCCTGTCACCCCAGCACCCTGCTTGCCTGGCACCGCAGGTTCATCACCACGAAATGGGACTACACCGCGCGCCGGGGCACCGGACGCCCACCCACCCCGGCAGCGTCAAGAAGCTCGTCATACGGCTGGCGAGGGAGAATCCGACGTGGGGGCACCGGCGGATCCAAGGGGAGCTGACCCGACTCGGGCATCGGATCGCTGCCTCGACGGTGTGGGAGCTTGTTACGCGACCGCGATGGCAAGCACGGCGAGGCCTTCGAAAGTCCTGCGCACCCGAATCCTCGGCGGCCTCATCAATGAGTACAGATATGCCGTATGCCATGCAGCGATGACTTTTCGAGCGGCACAGGATCGGGCGTTCCTGGCGGCGCTGTTGCACCGGCTGCCTTTGCCCGCCCTGCGAAGATTACGGCTGCTCGTACGCCCCGACACGGTGCTGCGTTGGCACCGCGACCTGCACTCGATCCGCATCCTCGAAGACCTCGGCTGCCGCGCACGGCTCATGATCCGGGACCGGGACGGGAAGTTCCCCGCCCTCTTCGATGCCGTCCTCAAGGACGCAGGGATCGAAGTCGTCCTCAGCAGGGCATCGCGAACGCCAGACCGCTGCACCCCTTGCCCCCGCCGATCGACGATCCCGACGCGTTAGCCCGCCTCGACATACGGTGGTGATGGCCGAATCTGGCTCGCGAGTATCGCCAGGCCGCCAGAGCGAAAGGCATCGGCGCGGCTCTCAGTACCCCACCGTATTGTCGATCGGCACAGGTGTCAGGCCCTCGCCACCGGTCCCTCGATGTTCTTGGCGGTCACCGTCACCGTCGACGACGCAGGCTGCCGGGCCGGCTCCAGGTGGAGGCGTTGGGTGCCCTCGATCTCCGGGGCGTGGGTGATGGTGGACCGGCAGGCGCAGTCCTGCTCGGAGAAGCCGGCGAATCGGTAGGCGATCTCCATCATCCGGTTGCGGTCGGTGCGGCGGAAGTCGGCGACCAAGTGCACGCCACCACGGGCCGCCTGGTCGCACAGCCAGTTCAGGATGGTGGCGCCGGCGCCCCAGCTGACCACTCGGCAGGATGTCGCCAGCAGCTTCAGGTGCCAGACCTCGGGCAGCTTCTCCAGCAACACGATGCCGACCGCGCCGTGCGTGCCGAACCGGTCGGACATGGTGACCACCAGCACCTCGTGGGCCGGGTCGGCGAGCAGACCGCGGAGCGCGGCATCCGAGTAGTGCACACCGGTGGCGTTCATCTGGCTGGTGCGCAGGGTCAGTTCCTCGACCCGGGTCAGCTCCTCCTCACTGGCCTTGCCGATGGCCATGCCGAGTCGCAGTGAACGCAGGAAGTCCTCGTCCGGCCCTGCGTACTCGGTGCGCGCCGCGTCCCGCTCGAAGCCGGCACGGTACATCTCCCGGCGACGGCGGGAATCCACGGTGGAGGCGGGCGGGGAGAACTCCGGCAGGTCGGGAAGGGCCAGCGCCCGCCCGGCGTCGTAGGTCCGCACTTCGGGGAGGTGGTAGGTGACCTCGGCCCGTTCGGCGGGCTGGTCGTCGATGAAGGCGATGGTGCCGTGCGCGAAGTTGAGCCGTTCGGCGATCTCCCGGACGGAGCCGGACTTCGGCCCCCAGCCGATCCTGGGCAGCAGGAAGTACTCGGCCACCCCCAGCGCCTCCAGCTTGGCCCAGGCGTGGTCGTGGTCGTTCTTGCTGGCGATCGACTGGAGGATGCCCCTGTGGTCCAGCTCCTCGATGACCTCGCGCAGTCCGTCGAAGAGCCTGACCTCGCCGTCCTCCAGGAGCGTCCCCTTCCACAGCGTGTTGTCGAGGTCCCACACCACACACTTGACGATCGTGACCTGCCCGTCCACCGTGTTCTCCTCTCAGCCCGAGACGGACAGCGCGTGCTGGGCCAACATCAGCCGGCACATTTCATTGCTGCCCTCGATGATCTCCATCAACTTGGCGTCCCGGTACGCGCGGGCCACCACGTGTCCGTCCGACGCGCCCGCAGACGCGAGGACCTGAACGGCGGTGGCCGCGGCGGCCGCCGCCTGGGTGGCACCGACGTGCTTGGCCAGCACCGCGGCGGTCACCATGTCCGGGGACCCCTCGTCCCAGCGGTGGCTGGCGTGCTCGCACACCCGGGTGGCGGTCTGCTCGGCCACCAGCAGGTCGGCCAGGTGGCCGCCGATCAGCTGGTGCTGCGCGAGCGGCCGACCGAACTGCTCACGGGACTTGGCGTGGCGGGAGGCCGCCGCCAGGCAGGCCCGCAGGATGCCGACGCAGCCCCAGGCCACCGACATCCGGCCGTACGACAGCGCGGCGGTGACCAACATGGTCAGCGCCGCACCGGCACCGCCCAGGACGTGACCGCGCGGCAGCCGCACCGAGTCGAGCCGGATGCCCGCGTGCCCGGCGGCCCGGCAGCCCATCGGGTCGGCTACCCGCTCGACGGCGACACCGGGGGCATCGGCGGGCACCAGCACCGCCGCGGCCCCGTCGCCATAACGGCCGAAGATGACCAGCAGGTCGGCGTAGTGCGCCGCGGTGACCCAGACCTTGCGGCCGTCCACCACTACGTCGTCACCATCAAGGCGGATCTCGGTGCTGATCGCCGACAGGTCACTGCCCGCCTGGGGCTCGCTGAAGCCGACGGCGGCCAGCGTGCCGGAGGTCAGGCGCGGCAGGTAGTCGGCGCGCTGCTGGACGCTGCCCAGCCGCTGGATGGTCCAGGCGGCCATGCCCTGCGAGGTCATGACGGACCGCAGCGAACTGCACAGGCTGCCCACGTGTGCGGTGAACCGGCCGTTGTCCAGGCTGCTCAGCCCGAGTCCGCCGTACTGTTCGGGAACCTCGCCACACAGCAGGCCGGCCTCGCCCAGCTTCCGCAGCAGCTCGGCGGGGATCAGGCCGGCCAGGTCCCAGGTGTCGGCGCGGTCCCCGACCAGCTCACTGACCAAGGCCTCGCGGTCATTCACCGGCGGCCTGCCGCAACCGGTCGACCATCGCGACCATCGCGTTGACGGTGCGGAAGTTCGTGAGCTGAAGGTCCGGGCCGGCCACCATGATGCCGAAGGTCGACTCCAGATGGACGACCAGCTCCATGGCGAAGAGCGAGGACAGGCCTCCGTCGGCGAACAGGTCGCGGTCGGGCGTCCACGGGGTCTTGGTCCGCTCCTCGAGGAAGGACAGCAGCTGCTGTTCGACGGACGCGTTCTCCGTGCTGGTACCCATCACATCGCCCTTTCGTAGGTGTAGAAGCCGCGGCCGCTCTTACGGCCGTGGTGTCCGTCGCGGACCTTGGACAGCAGCAGTTCGCACGGTCGGCAGCCCTCGTCACCGGTACGCCGGTACAGCACCCACAGCGAGTCGACGAGGTTGTCGATACCGATCAGATCGGCTGTGCGCAGTGGTCCGGTGGGGTGCCCCAGACAGCCCTGCATCAGGGCGTCGACGTCCTCGATGGAGGCCGTGCCCTCCTCCACCACCCGCGCCGCGTCGTTGATCATCGGGTGCAGCACCCGGCTGGTGACGAACCCGGGGGCGTCGTTCACCACGATGACCTTGCGTCGCAGCCGGTCCAGCAGCTCCCGGGTGGCACGCAGCGCGGCCTCGCCGGTGCGCGGGCCGCGGATCAACTCGACGGTCGGGATCAGGTACGACGGGTTCATGAAGTGGGTGCCGAGGAGGTCCTCGGGTCGGCCGACCGCGCCCGCCAGTTCGTCGATCGGAATCGAGGAGGTGTTGGAGATCAGTGGGGTGCCGGGCGTGACCGCCGGGGCCACCTCGGCCAGCACCTTGGCCTTCAGGTCGGCGTCCTCGGTGATGGCCTCGATCACCGCGGCCGGGCCCGCCCCCCAGGCCACCTCGGCCGGGGCGGTGACCTCGGTCAGCTCGCCGGTGGTGACGCCCTTCGGCAGCGCACCCATCATCTGCGCCATCCGCAGGCCCTCCCGGATCCGGCCGCGGGCCACCGGCAGTACGCTCTCCGCGGTGTCCACCAGGGTGACCGGCACTCCGTGGGCGAGGGCCAGCGTGGTGATGCCGACGCCCATCACACCGGCGCCGAGCACCACCAGCGCCCGGTCCTGCGGCTCATGAGCTGCTGACGTCACATGTCCTCCCGAACGTTCACTTCCGTGGGGCCGCGGCCCGGCGGCGGGCCGGTCGGGCGGCGGGGGGCCGGGCTGCCATGGCCGCCGGCGCGGTGCGGCCGGGCGGCGGGGCGTGCCGGCAAGGGGGTGGGGGTAGTGCGGTGGATCAGGCGGTGGTACGGCGGACCAGCGTGATGCCGTCGGCGACCGGCAGCAGCGACAGCTCGACGCGGTCGTCGGTGAACAGCGTGGCGTTCAGCTCGCGCACCGCGACCGTGTCGGGATCCTGCGCGGCGGGGTCCACGACCCGGCCGAAGAACAGCGTGTTGTCGATGACCACCAGACCTCCCGGCCGCACCAGCCGCAGCGCCTGCTCGTAGTAGGCCGGGTAGCTCGCCTTGTCGGCATCGACGAAGACCAGGTCGAAGGAGTCCGGACCGAAGCCGACCTCGGCCAGCAGGGCGTCCAGGGTCTCGGTGGCCCGGCCGACGCGTACCTCGATGCGGTCGGCGACGCCCGCGCGCTTCCAGTACTCGCGGCCGACGGACGGCCACTTGTCGGTGACGTCACATGTCACGATCCGGCCGTCGAGCGGCAGCGCGCGGGCCATGCACAGCGTGCTGTACCCGGTGTAGGTGCCGATCTCCAGGACGGTACTCGCCTGCGTGAGCGAGACCAGCAGCGCCAGCAGCTGGCCCTCCTCCGCGGCCACCGGGAGGGTTGTGCCGCCCGGCAGCCCGGCGGTCTCCTCGCGGAGGCCGCGCAGGATCTCGTCGTCACGCAGCGAGACTGAGGTGATGTAGTCCAGCAGCTCCGCGGACGTGCTCACTTGGTTCGCCATGGCCCCCATGGTGGGAGAGCACGCCGCGGCGCAGCGGGGCCGGAATCGTTTCTAGGGGGGTTTAGGGGGTCGGATTCGCGTCGGCGACCGACTCCTTCTCCGACTTCGACTCCAGCGTGCCGGCCGCCTCGCTGTCGCGGACCCGCAGGGTCAGCAGCAGCGCCACGATCGCGAGTCCGCTGGTGATGACGAAGCCCAGCTGGTACGTGGAAAGGTCCGGAGCACCGGAGTCGGTGGTGGTGCCCAGGCCGGCCAGGACGGTGCTGAGCAGGCTGACGCCGAGCGCGGCGCCGGTCTGGGTGGCCGTGCTGAACAGCGAGGAGGCGACCCCGACCTGGTTCGGCGTCAGGGTGGCGAACGACGTGGTCTGCGCGGCGTTGTAGGCGATGGCGCTGACCGCGCCGGTGTAAAGCATGATCAGCCACACCAGCCACCGCTGGGTGCCGCCGTCGATCAACGCCATCAGCGCCAGGCCCACGAACGAGGCGGTCAGCGACACCAGCAGGTGTCTGCGCGGACCGAGCCGGTGGTACATCTTCACCGCGACCTGTGCCCCGACGATGGCCCCGACGGCGGCGGGGCCGATGTCGATGCCGACGCGCAGGGCCGAGCGGCCGAACGCCTCCTGGTACAGCAGCGGGAACACGAAGTTGTACGCGGCGTTGAACGCGGTGATCATCAAGATGATGCCGGAGCTGATCCGGAAGATGTGGTTGCCGAAGACCCTCAGGTCCAACAGGGGGTGACCGGCCCGCAGTTCGGTGAGGACCAGTAGCCCCAGCAGCACCACGCCGCCGATGACGCAGCCGAGCACCAGCACCGAGGTCCAGCCCTCGGTCACGCTCTTGTTCAGCCCGTACATGAGCAGGGTGAGCCCGCCGGCCGAGTAGACGAAGCCGAGGACGTCGAACGGGTTGCGCGCCCGTTCCCCGTCGTCGTCCAGGAAGAACACGGCGAACAGGGTCGCGGCGACGCCTATGGGCAGGTTGATGTAGAAGATCCAGCGCCAGGAGAGCGAGTCGGCGATGAACCCGCCGAGCACCGATCCGATCAGCGGGGCGGCGGCGATCGGGATGGTCATCACCCGGCTGGCCTTGATCCGCTCCTCCGGCGGGAAGGTGCGCACCAGCATCGCCATCACCACCGGCCCGAACAGGCCGCCGCTGAGGCCCTGGATGAGCCGGAAGATCATCAGTGCCGACAGGTTCTGGGACACCCCGCATGCGACGGAGGCGACGGTGAAGACGACCAGCCCCAGCACGAACACCTGCTTGGTGCCCCACCGGTCGCCGCACCAGCTCGCCGCGGGGATGCCGATGACCAGGCCCAACAGGTAACTGACCACGACAACACCGGCGCTGACCGTGTCGACGTGGTAGTCCCGGCTGATCGCCGGCAGTGCCACAGTCACGATCGTCATGTCGAGCATGCGCACGAACATGGAGACGGTGAACATCACGCTGACTGATAATTTCGGATTAAGTCGTGGCGCTCTCATCTGTTCCTCCGGATCAGGGCACGTTGCACGGGGCATACATTCCCATCATCCGCTCATCTTGGTCAAGGCAAAGAATATGGCGCTGAGCTGCGGAAACGCCGGTCACCCGGGTGGCGTGGGACAAATAATTACCGCCCGATGGACAGACGTTGGAAAACTCCGAATTCCCGGTACGACCGGGCCCGCTCTACGCTCGCGGCTGCCGAGCCGTCAGCCGAAGACCGTGCGGCCGCACCGGGTAGGGCGCCGCACCCGCTGAGAGCGAGAACAAGTGGCCATCATCATTTCTCATTCCGCCCTGATCAACGATTCCACGACTGAAAACCAGGACGGCATCAGCTACGACGCGCTGTGGGAGACCCTCCTCCGCAAGGCGGAATACCCGGTCGACTACGTGGCGCAAATCAGTGAGTGCCGCATCGTCGAGCGGTACCCCGACGGTTTCTTGCGGGAGGCGGTCTTCTTCGGCAAGGACACCGTGCGGGAACGCGTCACGCCGCGCCGCGACCAGTGGCGCATCGACTTCGAGGTGATGGACGACCCGCGTTTCACCGCGGTCATCAACGAACTCGACCAGGACCCCGAGGGCCGTTTCCGCTACACCGTCTCGGTGGTGTTGTCGGAGCGTTCCGCCAAGCGCATCACCGAGGTCGAGGGACTGCTCGCGGAGACCGACGCGGGCGTGCTGGAGACGGCCCGCCAGACCGCGGAGACGCTGCGCAAGGTGACGCTGGACCCCGCCACGGCCTGAATTCCCGCTCCTGCCGTGCCACGGCCGGACCAGGACATTACGGCGCCCCGGGCCATATTCCGGGGCGCCGATCGGCATTCCGAGGGCGCGGGGCGCGCCCGACCGTCCTACATGACCACGCCCTCGATCTCCACCAGCAGATCGGAACGGCAGACGTCCACCGTCAGGTACACGATATCGGCGTCCGGTGAGAACGCCTCCCGGCAGATCTCGCGCACCGCGGGCATATCCTCGGACCTGCGGACATACACCTTGATATTGCGCAGCGCCGTCAGCCCGTGGCCGGCGGATATGCCGTGCGCGGCCAGATTCCCGCCGCTGATGACGAGTTCGATGTTCTCCAGCGCCAGTCGGCACTGCTTGACCAGGTCGCCCTCGTGCGCCGTCTCATGGCCGAGCACGCTGGCGGTGCCGGACACGAAGACCTGGCCGCCGACCCCGTCCACGGCTCTGGAGGGCAGGTAGGTGGCGCGGGCGAAGCGCGGCGCACGCGGGCCGTACCGCTTCGGGTAGTGGTAGGCCGGCACCTGCCGGGGGTTCTCGATGTGCACATGCCCGCCGGACCGGCAGGCCAGCAGGTAGAAGGCGATCCCGCCGCCCCGGGAGCCGATCCCGGTGGCCGCCGGGAACTGGTCGAACTCCAGTCGGCACTGCTCGAACGCCTCGGCCCGGCCGCGGCAGAAGTCGCGGTAGACCTCCATGCCCTCCGCGTTGTCGCGATTGATGTCACCGATGAAGTTCCACATGCGGAACACACTGGAGTAGCCGAATTCCTCCAGCAGCTCGAACATGGTGACGTACGCCGCTCTGGTGGCTTCCGTGTACCGCCCGGTGGGTGGTACACGACCGGCGCAGAAGAAGTACTCGCCGTCGTGCGCGTAGGTGATTCCGTCGCGTTCGCCGTGCTCCGCTTCGGCGTCCGTCACCCACACCTCGGCGAAGGGCTCCGCGGTCGGGGCTACCATGTTGATTTCGAGTTCTGGATAGCCGTGGTCAAGGGTCGGATATTCGCACACGGACGCGTAGTTGACGACCCCGAGGATCTTTCTTCCGGCCGGGGGTACTCCCCTGGCGCGCCCGTTTTCGAAGTACGACGTCAACCCATTCAGGACAAGCGATGACGGGTTCAATGTGGCTCCGCGTTCTCTCTTCGGGTTGCTTTCTCGTGGCCCCGGGAACGATGCGCCGGAGCCGTTCTTGCGGCCCGCCAAAAAAGCTACACTGCGCCCCGACCGGGCCGCGGCGGCGACCGGTGAGTACAAAAAAATAGTGACCACTAGGGGGCGGCTAGGGGGGTGTTACGGGCTTCCACTTGGTTAATGTGCCGCCTGCTGGCCGCTTTTACGGACACGGCCTTTGGAATAAGCCGGGATTGACGTCCGCGGGTCGGCGGGCACCGTCAGCGGAGCGCCGACCGACCGGGACGACCGGTACGACCGAGAGGTGTGGTGGCATGCTCCGTCGCGAGCTGATCCGGCCGTTGCCCGAGCTGCTGAAAGCGCACGCGGCCCGCAGGGGAACCCAGACCGCGTTCGCCGACTCGAGGCGTGGCGTCAACTACGCCCAGTTGGAGGGGCGCACCCGTCGACTGGCCGGACACCTCGCCCAGCTGCGGCTGCTGCCCGGCGACCGGGCCGCCATCTACCTGGGCAACTGCGTCGAGACCATCGAGAGCTATCTGGCCATCGCGCGCGCCAGCGCGATCGGCGTGCCCATCAACCCGCACTCCTCCACCGCCGAGCTCGCCTACCTGCTCGACGACAGCGCGGCCCGGGTCATCGTCACCGACCACACCCGGCTGCCCCAGGTGCGCCGGCTCCAGGCGGAACGGCCGCATCTGACCGTGGTGGTGACCGGCGACGAGGAAAGCGGCGCGGTGCCGTTCGACGCGCTCGCCGAGACCGAACCGCAGCAGCCCGCCCGCGACGACCTCGGGCTGGACGACATCGCCTGGATGCTCTACACCTCCGGCACCACCGGTCGGCCCAAGGGCGTGCTGTCCACCCAGCGCAGCTGCCTGTGGTCGGTGGCCGCCTCGTCCGCCGGTGTGCTGGGGCTCTCCGAGACCGACCGGGTGCTGTGGCCGGTGCCGCTGTTCCACAGCCTGGCGCACATCTACTGCGTGCTCAGCGTGACCGCGGTCGGCGCGACCGCGCGGATCACCGAGGCGTTCGACGCCGAGGAACTGCTGCACACACTGCGCGCCGAGGAGTTCACCTTCCTGGCCGGTGTGCCGACCATGTACCACTACTTGCTGGACGCCGCCCGGGACGGCGACCTGTCGCTGCCGAACCTGCGGGTGTGCCTGTCGGCCGGCGCGATCAGCACCGCGACGCTGCGCGCCGAGTTCCAGGAGACCTTCGGCGTCCCGCTGCTCGACTGCTACGGCAGCACCGAGACCTGCGGCCTGATCACCGCCAACTGGCCGAACGGGACCCAGGTCGAGGGCTCCTGCGGACTGCCGGTGCCCGGCCTGACCGTACGGATCGTCGACCCGGAGACCCACGAGAGTGTCGAGACCGGCGAGGAGGGCGAGATCTGGGTCGGCGGGCCCAGCCTGATGGTCGGCTACTACAACCAGCCGGAGGCGACCGAGGCGGCGCTGCCCCGCGGCTGGTACCGCACCGGCGACCTCGGCCGCCGAGACGACCTCGGCTACCACACCATCACCGGGCGGCTCAGCGAGCTGATCATCCGCAGCGGGGAGAACATCCACCCGACCGAGGTTGAGCAGGTGCTGCTGCGAGTGCCGGGCGTGGCCGACGCGGCGGTCGTCGGCTCGGCCCACCCCGCCCTCGGCGAGGTGCCGGTCGCGTTCCTCGTGCCGGCCGCGGACGGCTTCGACCCGGACGAGGTGTTCGCCGCCTGCCGCGAGCACCTGGCGTACTTCAAGGTGCCGGAGGAGCTGTACGAAATCGGTTCCGTACCGCGCACCGGGTCCGGGAAGATCAAGCGGCACGCGCTGGCGCAGAGCCCGGCCCGGCTGCGGGCGGTGAGCTCCGGGTCGTTCGAGTCGCTGTTCCGCGTGGAGTGGACAGCGCCGGCACCGGCGACTGAGGCCGGGCCAGTCGACGGCGACCAGGCGACGTCCGCGCACCGGGCCGGTGGCAGCGTGGCGACGGCGGACCCCGAAGCGCCCGGGTCGGCGGTCGTGGACTGCCCGCGCGGCTCCCTCGGCGAGGTGCTGCGCGCGGTGCGGGCCGGGCTGGCCGACCAGTCCGGCGGCCGGGTGGCGGTGCTGACCCACGGCGTGGGCCACGACCCGGCGCAGGCCGCGGCCTGGGGGCTGGTGGAGTCGATGCGGGGGGACGCGCCGCACGACGCGCTGGTGCTGGTGGACGCCGACGGCGGCGAGGCGACCGCCGCGCTGTCGGCCGTCCTGGCGTCCGGGCAGCCACGGGCGCTGGTGCGCGGCGGCGAGGTGCGGGTCCCCCGGCTGGCACGGGCGGGGAGCGGGCAGCGGGTGAGTCGGCCGGACCCGGACGGCACCGTGCTGGTCTCCGGCGCGGACCAGGAGCAGGCCGCCGAGCTCGCCGGGCATCTGGTCGCCGCGCACGGCGTACGGCATGTGCGGCTGCTCGCCCGCACGGCCGTACCGGAGTTGGTCGCGCGCCTGACCGAGCTGGGTGCGTCCGTGACTCAGACGGTCCGCGCGCCCGGCGACCGGGCATCGCTGGCGGAGGCGTTCCAGACGGCCGGGCCGCCGGTCACGGCCGTGCTGCAAGTGGCCGGTCCGGAGACGCTGCCGACCACGCTCGCCGGCGAGGTCGAACTCGGCCCGCTCCAGGACGCGCTGGCCCTGGACGAGCTCACCCGGGAAGCGCCCCCGACACTGTTCGTGCTCTCCGCACCGATCGACAACGGCCCGGCACACGCGGTCTTCCAGACGGTGGCCAACCGCCGGCGCGCCGGGGGGCTGCCCGCGCTGGCCCTCGGCTGGGGGCCACGCGAGGAGCTGACGTCTCGGGAGAGGCTCGCCCTGTTCGACGCGGCGACCACGGTGGACGACGCGTCGGTTCTGGCGATACGGCACGAACTGGCCGCATCGGCTGTCGACACCGGCGCCGCCGAACGGCTGGCCCGGCTCCCCGAGGCGGAGCGCGACCGTGCCCTGCTCGACCTGGTGCTGTCCGAGGTGGGCGTGATCACCGGCGGTCGGCCGGTACACGGCCGACAGTCGTTCCGCGACATCGGCATGACGTCCACCAGCGCCGTGGAACTGCGCGGCCGACTGACGGCGGCGACTGGTCTGGCGCTACCCGCCACACTCGCCTTCGACTACCCCAACCCCGACGCCCTGGCGGCCTACCTCGGCGGCCGTCTGTTCGGCGACATATCCGCGGCGGGCCCCGACACGGAGCCGGCGGACCCCGCCGCTCCATCCGGTGAGCCGATCGCGATCGTCGGGATGGCCTGCCGACTGCCGGGTGGCGTGACCTCACCCGAGGAACTGTGGGAACTGCTGTCCTCAGGCGGCGACGGCATCTCCGGCTTCCCGACCGATCGTGGCTGGGACCTGGAACACCTCTACGACCCCGACCCGGACCACCCCGGCACCTCCTACGTCCGCGAAGGCGGCTTCCTCCACGACGCCGGCGACTTCGACGCCGCCCTGTTCGGCATCTCGCCACGCGAGGCAGTGGCCATGGACCCACAGCAGCGGCTGTTGCTGGAGACCACCTGGGAGGTGCTGGAACGCGCGGGCATCGACCCCACCTCACTCCGCGGCAGCCGCACCGGCGTCTTCGCCGGCGTCATGTACCACGACTACATCTCGCGCCTGCGCACCGTGCCGCCGGAGCTGGAGGGCTATCTGAGCAGTGGTGGCTCGGGGAGCGTGGTGTCGGGCCGGGTGTCCTACACATTCGGGTTCGAGGGCCCGGCCGTGTCGGTCGACACCGCCTGCTCCTCCTCCCTGGTCGCCCTGCACCTGGCCGTCCAGGCACTGCGCGCCGGCGAGTGCACCCTCGCCGTCGCCGGCGGCGTCACCGTCATGGCCTCCCCCTCCTCCTACATCGAATTCAGCCGCCAACGCGGCCTCTCCCCCGACGGACGCTGCAAATCCTTCGCCGCCACCGCCGACGGCGCCGCCTGGTCCGAAGGCGCCGGCCTGCTGCTGGTCGAGCGGCTGTCCGACGCCCAGCGGCTCGGGCATCCGGTGCTGGGGGTGGTACGTGGCACCGCCGTCAACCAGGACGGCGCCTCCAACGGCCTCACCGCCCCCAACGGCCCCTCCCAACAACGCGTCATCCGCGACGCACTCACCAACGCCCAACTGACGGCGACCGACATCGACCTCATCGAGGCGCATGGCACCGGCACCAAACTCGGCGACCCGATCGAAGCCCAGGCCCTGATCGCCACCTACGGGCAGAACCGTGATCAACCCGTGCGGCTCGGATCGCTGAAGTCCAACATCGGCCACACCCAAGCCGCCGCCGGAGTGGCCGGCATCATCAAAACCGTCATGGCCATGCGCCACGGCATGATGCCCAAGACCCTGCACATCGACGAGCCGACCCCCGAAGTCGACTGGACCACCGGCACCGTCGAGCTCCTCACGGAATCCCGCGACTGGCCCACCACCGCCCAGCACCCCCGACGCGCGGCCGTCTCCTCCTTCGGCGTCAGCGGCACCAACGCGCACGTCATCCTCGAACAGGCCCCCACCACACCAGAACCCGACACCCCGGAGGCACCCTCGGCAGGACCGGTGCCCTGGATACTCTCCGCACACACCGAACCCGCCCTGCGGGAGCTGGCGCGGCGGTTGGTGACGCGGGACGAGGGGTCCGTAACGGACGTGGCCTACTCGCTGCTGCACGGTCGCGGGGCGCTGCCCTGCCGGGCGGTCATGATCGGCGCGACACGGGAGGACTTCGCCGCCGAACTCGACGCGTTGACCTGCGGGTCCGGTCGGGCATCGAAGGTGGTCTTCGTCTTCCCCGGCCAGGGTTCGCAGTGGATCGGTATGGGCCGTCGGCTGTGGGAGAGCTCCGCCGTATTCCGCGACAGCGTGCTGCGCACCGACCGCGCGCTGGCCGAGTTCGTGGACTGGTCGGCCGCGGCCGTGCTGGCCGGCGAGCCGGGGACGCCGGACCTGGACCGGGTGGACGTGGTCCAGCCGGTGCTGTTCACGGTGATGGTGGCGCTGGCCGACGTGTGGCGGTCCTACGGCGTGGAGCCCGCGGCCGTGGTGGGGCACTCACAGGGCGAGATCGCCGCCGCACACGTGGCGGGCGGCCTGTCGTTGCGGGACGCGGCCCGGGTGGTCGCACTGCGCAGCAGGGCGCTGACCGCGCTGGCCGGTGAGGGCGGCATGGTCGTCGTCCAGCGGTCGGTGGCATACGTGGAGGACCTGCTGAGCCAGTGGGAGGGCCGGCTGTCGGTCGCGGTGGTGAACGGGCCGGAGGCAGTGGTGGTGTCCGGTCAGGTCGCCGCGCTGGAGGAGCTGCTGGCCACCGAGGACCGCGCCCGGCGAGTCGCGGTGGACTACGCGTCCCACTCGGCACAGGTGGAGCGGATCGAGGAGGAGCTGGCCCGAACGCTGACCGGCGTCCAGCCGATGACGTCGCGGGTGCCGCTGTTCTCCACCGTGGAGCGGGACTGGATCGACACCGCGTCGATGGACACCGGCTACTGGTACCGGAACCTACGCCAGACGGTGTGGTTCGACGATGCGGTCGGCCGCCTTTCCGAGGCTGGTTTTGATGTGTTCGTCGAGGTCAGCCCGCATCCGGTGCTCACCGCGAGCGTACGGGAGAGCTGCCCGGAGGCGGTGGTCACCGGGACGCTGCGGCGCGACCACGACGACGTGGCGGCGCTGCTCGCCTCGGCACGCGAGCTCCACATCGGGGGTGCCCAGGTGGACTGGGCCGCGGTGGTCGGGGAGGGCCGGCGGGTGGACCTGCCGACCTACCCGTTCCAACGGGACCGGTACTGGCTGGAGCGCGGGTCCGGCTCGAGTGGCGACGCCGCCGGGCTGGGGCTATTGCCGACGCGGTATCCGCTGCTGGGCGCGGTGACCACGATCGCCGGAAGCGGCGCGGTCGTGCTGTCGGGCCGGCTGTCGGTGGCCTCAATGCCATGGCTGGCCGTCCACCCGGTGGCCGGCACGCACGTCCTCCCGGGCCCCCCGCAGGGCGACATC
>NZ_JBHYVB010000238.1:7723-16095 GCF_042750115.1 Streptomyces sp. NPDC059455 | reverse complement strand
CGTCGAAACCCCCCCCCCCCCCCCCGGGGCCCCCCCCCCCCCCCCGGGGCGAACAACCCCCCGTGGCGGCCGAGGAAATCACCGCAGCGGTGCCCGACCGGTTCCGCGCCCGGGACGAGGCGGTGGAGCGGTGGCGGCGCAGTCAGGACGTACCGCTGCCGAGCCGGGTGCTCCAGGTGCGCCTCGCCTCCCCGCCACCGGCTCCGCTTCCCGCGCTCGGGGCGGGCCGATGGGGCCCGGCGATGTTGTCCGCCGGCACCGTGGCGGTGGTGTCCGCGGTGCTCGCCGGGCTGCTGAACTGGGCTCCGTGGGACCGTGCGGACGGCTGTGGCGAGCGGTTGCTGATGCGGGGCGCGGACTGTGTCGGCGTCTCGGACGGGACCGGGGTCTTCATGCCAGGGCTGCGGGGCATGCGCGAGGTCTTCGCCGGAATCGAGGCGGAGAACGAGCGGATCGCGCATACAGCGCATGCGACCGTGGCGCTGATGATTCCGATGGAGTCGGACAACCCGGCGGTGCGCCGGCAGATCCTCAGCGAGGTGCAGGGCGCCTATCTGGGACAGCTCCAGGCGAACGGCTCGGACGCGGCCCCGCCCATCCGGCTGGTGACGGCCAACCCGGGCCGGGACTACCGGGCGTGGCGGTTCACGGTGGACCGGCTGGTCGACCAGGAGCCCGAGCTGCGGATGGTCGTGGGTTTCAACCTGAGCCTGGACTCCACCCAGGAGGCCATGAGCCATCTGACCAACGAGCTGAAGATCCCCGTCGTGGCCGGGCTGGTCACCTCCCAGTCCTTCGCCAACGTCGACGGTCCGGGCCCCTACCGCTATCCGGGCCTGGCTCGGGTGGTGTCCACCAGCAAGGACCAGGCCGCCGCGCTGCTGCGCTACGATCCGGGGCTGGCCCGCGCGCAGACGGCGCTGGTGGCCGACACCCGGCCGGGCGACAGCTACGACAAGTCGCTGCGGGACGCGTTCACCGAGGCCCGGGGCAGCGGTGCCGGAGCCCAGGACATGACGTTCGCCTCGGAGGGGCCGGAGGCCGCGGGGGTCACCCCGAACGAGTTCGAGACCTTCGCCATGAATCTCTGCGAATCCAAGGCGCGCGTCGTCTACTTCGCGGGCCGGGCGTTCCATCTGGAGCTGTTCGTGAAGAAGCTGGCCCGCACCTACTGCGCCAGGAAGAAGTCGTACACGGTCATCTCCGGCTCCGACGCGACCACCCTCGACGAACGCCTCGACGGCACGGAACGCGCCCTGCTGCGGGGCGACCCGGGCGCAGGCACCCCCACCATCAACGTCCTGTACGCGGCACCGGCACACCCCGACGCCTGGGATGTGGAGGTCGGGCGCTGGAAGAAGCGCGCGGAAAAGCGGGGGGCGGTCCCCGGAGACCTGCCGCGCCATCTGGTCGAACCGCAGCGGGCCATGGCGCAGCTGCGCGCCGCGGCCAGGGCCCATGCGGGGAAGCTGGGCACGGTGCGGTTCGACGACGGACGGGCCATCGAGACCCACGATGTGATCCTGACCGCCGCGAAGGCCCTGACGAAGGCGGCGGCCACCACCCGGACGCCCGTCCCGTCGAAGGAGCGGATCAAGGAGGACTACGAGAATCTGAACTCCGCGTTCCGGGTCCAGGGAGCGGGCGGCTGGATCTGTCTGACGAACGCCGGCAACCCGTACAACAAGGCGCTGGCCATCGTCCGGCTCGACCCGACGCACAGCAAGCTGAGCTTCGAGGCCCTGGCCTGGCCGAAGGGGGCCCCGGCCGCGGACGACCGGTGTGTGGTGCCGCAGAACCCCGGCCGGCCGGGATGAGTCCCTCCCCGCCACAAGCGATTGACCAGGGACTCTCGTTGGGTCTCGTTGGTAAGGTCAGGATCGATGGCACATCGAACGGTCTCCACACCGCCCGCCCCGTTCTCCCGCGAAGAACAGTCCGGCGACATCGCCATCGTCGGGCTCAGCTGCCGACTGCCCGGTGGCATCACGGCGCCCGAGGGGCTGTGGGCCGCGCTCGCGGCCGGCCGCGATCTGGTCGGTGAGATACCCGCGGACCGGTTCGACGCGCGCCGGTTCGTGGACCCCGATCCACGACGCCCCGGAAAGGCGTACACGGCCGCGGGCGGATTCCTGGCGGACATCACCGGATTCGACGCCGCGTTCTTCGGGCTGTCGCCCCGCGAGGCGAGCCGGATGGACCCGCAGCAGCGGCTGCTGCTGGAGATGGCCAGGGAGGCCCTCGACGACGCCGGTATCGATCCGGGGACCCTCGCGGGTTCGGACTCCGGGGTCCATGTGGGGGTGAGCAACGCCAACTACGGCCAGCTCCAGTACGCCCACCCGGAGGCGATCACGGCGTACACGATGGCGGGGGCGGCGCTGTGCAACACCGCCAACCGGATCTCGCACCTGTTCGATCTGCGGGGGCCGTCCATGGCGGTGGACACCGCCTGTTCCTCCTCCCTGGTCGCCCTGCACCAGGCATGTGCCCAACTGCGCGCCGGGGACGGCGGAGTGGCGCTCGCGTGCGGGATCAACCTGCTGCTGAGCCCGGGGGATTTCATCGGGTTCTCCAAGGCGTCCATGCTCTCCCGCAGCGGCCGCTGCCGCTCCTTCTCCGCGGACGCCGACGGCTACGTGCGCGCCGAGGGCGGCGCGGTGGTGGTGCTCAAGCGCCTCGCCGACGCCAGGGCGGACGGGGACACCGTGCACGCCGTGGTCCTCGGCACCGGAGTGGGCGCGGACGGGCGCACCCCCGGGCTCTCGCTGCCCAGCGCCGAGGCCCAGGAGCGGCTGATGCGCCAGGTGCACCGCGACGCCGGGCTGCGACCCGAGGACGTGTCCTATGTGGAGGCGCACGGCACCGGTACGCAGGCGGGCGACCCGATCGAATGCCGGGCGCTGGGCGATGCGCTCGGCGCGGGCCGGGGCACTCCGCTGCCCATCGGCTCGGTGAAGTCGAACCTCGGCCATCTGGAGTCCGGGGCGGGCATGGCCGGTCTGCTCAAATGTGTGCTGATGCTGCGCCACGGGGTGATTCCGGCGTCGCTGCACGCCGAACCGCTCAACCCCGCGATCGACTTCTCCGGTCTTGGCCTGGAGCCGGTGACCGCGGCGCGGCCCCTGGCCCCGGGGGCCCTGGCGGTCAACTCGTTCGGCTTCGGCGGAGCCAACGCCCACGCCGTCCTCGGCCCGCCGCCCATACCCTCCGCGACCGCGCCGCCAGAGGTGACGTCCCTGCCGGTGGTGGTCTCGGCGGCCACCCCGGAGGCGCTCACCGAGGCCGTCACCCGCACCGCGGCCCGGCTCAGGGATGCCACCGACTCGTTCTACGACCTCGCCTACACCAGCTGCCTGCGGCGCGGACACCACCGTGAACGGGCCGCCGTCGTAGCGGACAGCGCCGAACAGGCCGCCGCGCTGCTGGAGACGATCGCCGAGGGCACTCCGGTGGGCGGGGGCGCGGCGGCGGGCGCGAGTCCGGGGCCGGTGGCGTTCGTGTACTCCGGCAACGGCGCCCAGTGGGCGGGCATGGGCGCCGAACTGCTGGACGCCGAAGCGTCGTTCCAAGACGCCGTCACCGAGGTGGACGCCGCACTGGCCGGACACCTGGGCTGGTCGGTGCTGGCGGAACTGAGGTCCGCGCGGCCGGAACTGCACCGGACGGAGGTCGCCCAGCCGCTGCTCTTCGCGGTGCAGATCGGGCTGACCGCGCTGCTGCGGGAGCGTGGCATCCGGCCCACCGCGGTGGCGGGCCATTCGGTGGGCGAGGTGGCCGCGGCGCACGCCTGCGGGGCGCTGGACCTGGCGGCGGCCTGCCGGGTCATCGCCGAACGCGGCCTCGCGCAGGCGGAGACGGCGGGTGGCGGGCGGATGGCCGCGGTGGGGTTGTCCGCCGACGAGGTCACCGCGCTGATCGACGGCCGGGACCTGGAGCTGGCCGGAGTGAACAGCCCCACCGATGTGACCCTCTCCGGACCCGCCGAAGAACTCTCCGCGCTCGGCGACGAATTGCTCCGCCGCGGTGTCTTCTTCCGGGAGCTGAACCTGGATTACGCCTTCCACAGCCGCTCGATGGAGCCGATCCGGGACCAGCTCCACACATCGCTGACCGGGCTCGCGCCACGGACCGGGACCGCGGCGTTCGTCTCCACCGTCACCGGCGGGACACTGCCGGGCACCGAGCTGGGCGCCGGATACTGGTGGCGCAACATCCGGGAGCCGGTGCTGTTCGGCCCCGCCATCACCACGCTGGCGGACGAACACGGCTGCGGCACCATCGTGGAGGTCGGCCCCCATCCGGTGCTGCTGGGGTATCTGCGCAGGCAGTGCGCCACCGCGGACCGGCCGGTGACCACCGTCGGCACCCTGTCCCGCGAGGCGGCAGGCGCCACCGCGGTGCGGACCACCTGCGCGGCCGTGCTCGCCGCCGGGGCCGAGGTCGACTGGGACACCTGGTTCCCGGTACGCGGCCGGGTGGTGCCGCTGCCCGCCTACCCATGGCAGCGCGAACACCATCTCAACGGCGCCCCGGATTGGTGGATGGCGGGACCGCGTGGCGGCGGACAGGAGTCGGGACACCAACTGCTCGGCGACCGGTTGCCGACCGTGGAACCCACCTGGCAGACCCCGGTCGAACCGTCCCGGCACGGCTGGATCGGCGACCACCGGGTCAGCGGTTCGGTCGTGATGCCGGGCGCCGCGTACCTGGAGATGGCGCTCGCGGCGGGCCGGACCCGCCACGAGGGGGCCGTGGAGGTCACCGGCCTCGACATCGGCAAAGCGCTGGTCCTGCCGTGGGACGACCCCGGCATGGACACCACCGTGCAGACCCACCTCGCCGGTGAAGTACTCCGCGTGGCCTCCCGCCGGGGCGACGAGGACTGGCAGGAACACGCGAAGGCGCGGGTGCGCCGTCTGCACAGTGATCCTCCCGCGCCTCTGGATGTGGCGGCCCTCCGCACGGCCGCCCGGACCGAGATCTCCGGGGAACGGCACTATGCCCGGATGCGGCAGGTCGAGCTGGCGTACGGGGAGGCGTTCCGCGGCGTCCAGCGGCTCACCGTGGCCGACGACACGGTGCTCGCCGACTACGCCAACCCCTCCGGGGCGCAGGGGTTCCACGCCCACCCGGCCCTGATCGACTCCACGCTGCAATCCATCGCGGCGCTGCTTCCCCACGCCGAGAACGGGCAGGTCCACCAGTTCCTGCCCGCCGAACTGGAACGGGTCCGCTTCTGGCGGACCCCCGCCGACCGGGGCGTGGCACTGATCCGGACCCGCCGCCTGACGCTGCGCGAGGCGGTGGTGGACATCACCGTCGCCGATCCGGACGGCACCGTCGCCATGGAACTGCGCGGAGTCCACGTACGCCGCAACAAGGGAGCGGCGAGCGGCATCGACCGCATCGTCAGCACGCTCCGCGCCGCACCGCTGCCCGGGGCCACCGGCCCGGCCGGACTGCCGACGGCCACCGCGCTCGCCGCCACGCGGGCCGCCGAGGTGGCGGCGCTGGACGAGGCGGCCCGACGCCACGACGGCCCCGCCTTCGTCCGCCGGGTCAAACACCTGACCGGCCACTTCGTGACGGCCGCACTCGCCGAACTGGAGAAGGCGGGCGCGCAACCGGCCCACCGCGGGCTGTACGAGAACCTGCGGGCACTCGCCGAACGAGAAGGCATGCTCGACCGGACTCCGGAACCGGACCGGCTGCTCACCGAATTGCTGCGGGACTTCCCCGCGATGGCGCCGGAACTGCTGCTGTACGCGCGCTGCGGCCCGCAACTGGCCGGGGTGCTCACCGGAGATGTCGATCCGGTGGGGTTGCTCTTCTCGGACACCGAGCGCCTCGCCGAACTGCACTACACCACCTCCGTGGTGCACCACTACCTGAACCGGATGGCCGGGGAGCTGCTCACCGGGCTGGTGGACGGCTGGCCGACGGACCGGCCGCTGCGGATCCTGGAGGTCGGCGCGGGCACCGGGTCCACCACCGCCTGGCTGCTGCCCCGGCTGCCGGCCGACCGCACCACGTACACGTATACGGACATCTCCAGCGCGTTCTTCCCGCGTGCCCGCCACCGGTTCGCCGACCACCGGTTCCTCGACTACCGGACGCTGGATCTGGACCGGGACCCCGCCGAACAGGGCTTCGCCGCCGCCTCCTTCGACCTGGTGATCGCCGCCAATGTGCTGCACGCCACCACCGATGTGCGCCGGGCCCTCGGCCACGTCACCGAACTCCTGGACAGCGGTGGCCGATTGCTCGCCGTGGAGTTCCACGACAACGACCTCTTCGCCCCCTGCTACGGGCTGCTCCCCTCGGCGACCGGCTTCACCGACACGGAACTGCGCGAGAACACCCTGCTCGCCCGCGAGCGGTGGCCTAAGGTGCTGCGCTCCGCCGGGTTCACCGACGTGGCCCAGCTCGGCGAGGAGCCCATCTGCTCGGTGCTCCTCGCCGACCGGGGGATGCGCGAACGGCTCACGCCGGTGCCCGATGCCGCCGCGCCCGGCCACTTCGTGGTGGCGACGGACGGCCTCCACGACCTGCCCGAAGCCGTGGTGGCGCGGCTGCGCGGGCTGGGCCGTACGGTGCGCCACATCGACGCCTCCGACGACGCCGCGCGCTGGGACGCCGCGCTGAACGGCACCGGGGAGAGCACCGGGATCCTGGTGATGCTCGGTGACCAGGATGCGGGGGCCGCGGAAGACGTCGTCGGCCTGGTCGTCCGGCAGGCGGCGATCCTCAGGGCGATGGTCACCGCCTGCCAGGCGCTGCCCGAGAGCCGCGAGGTACGCGCCTGGGTGCTGACGCCCGGCGAGCACGCCGCCGTCCCCGAACGCCCCGCCCCGGCCGCCGTTTGGGCCCAAGCACGCACCCTGACCAGCGAAAACCCCCTGCTGAGGATCCGCAGGATCGCGGTGGCCCCCAGCGCGACCGCGACGGACATCTGCGCGGAGCTGCTCGCCGGAACCGACGAGGACGAGGCCGTGCTCACCGCGGGCGGACGCCTCGTACCACGGATCACCGAGCGCCGCCCCGCCACACACGCCGTCCGCCCCTTCGGTTTGGCCGTGGTGGACGACGGACCGGCCTGGACGGCGGTGGCCGCACCCGAACCCGCACCGGGAGAAGTGGTCATCGAGGTGCGGGCGGCGGCGCTCAACTACGCCGACATCATGGTCTCCCGGGGACTGGTACCGCCCATGGCCGAGACACCGGAGGCCGGAACCCCGCTGCTGGGCCTCGAATGCGCCGGAGTGGTGACCCACGTCGGCGCCGATGTGACCGGCCGGGCCGTGGGCGACCGGGTGATGGTCGCCCAGTCCGGAAGCCTCGCCTCGCATGTGCGCTGCCCGGCCCGGCTCACCATCCCCGTCCCCGAGCACATGCCGTTCACCGAGGCGGCCACCATCCCGACGGTCTTCGCCACCGTGCACTACGGTCTCGACTACCTGGCCCGGCTCCGCCACGGCGAGACGATCCTCGTGCACGGAGCCGCCGGCGGAGTGGGACTGGCCGCGCTGCGCTACGCCGAACACACCGGCGCCACCGTCATCGCCACCGCCGGCACCCCCGCCAAACGCCAGCTGCTGCGTCTGCTCGGCTACGAACACGTACTGGACTCGCGGAGCCTCGGCTTCGCCGACGAGGTCCTCGACATCACCGAGGGCCGCGGGGTGGACGTCGTGCTCAACTCGGTGGCGGGAGAGGCGCTGGGCCGCGGCATGGAACTGCTGCGCCCGCACGGCCGGTTCGTGGAACTCGGGAAGCGCGACATCCTCGCCGACAACGCGCTCGCCCTGCGGCCGTTCTCCCGTGACCTCTCCTTCTTCGGAGTCGACCTCACCAGCCTGCTCCAGGGCGACAGCCCGGTGGCCGGTCAGATGATCGACGAACTGGCCGAGCGCGTCGCGTCCGGGACGTACCGGCCCCTGCCGCACCTCACCTACCCGGCGGACCAGATCGCCGACGCCATGGCGCTGCTGCGGGACTCCCGCCACATCGGCAAGCTCGTCATCACGCTCGACCCCGCGGAACCGGTCCCCGTACGCGTACCACGACCACCCGTGACCCTGGACCCGGAGGCGACGTACCTCGTCACCGGCGGTCTGGGCGGGTTCGGCGGCGCCACCGCCCACTGGCTGGCCCGCTGCGGGGCACGCCACCTCGCGCTGGCCTCCCGCAGCGGCGCCGCCCACCCGGAGGCCCGTACGGTGCTCGCCCGCATCGCCGACGAGGGGGCGCGGGCCACCGCCTACGCCACCGACATCACCGACCCCGCGGCCCCCCCGGTGCAGGTGGGCCCGAGAGACGCCACCGGGCCCCCCCCGCGGCGCGGGCTCGAAAGCCCGCCACTGTGGCGT
>NZ_JBHYVB010000238.1:0-7713 GCF_042750115.1 Streptomyces sp. NPDC059455 | reverse complement strand
GCGGGGGGGGGGCGCGCCCCCCCCACCCCCACCCAACCCCCCCCCCCCCCCCCCCACCGGCCCCGGGGGCCCCCCCCTCGACGCCACCGGCCATCCGCTGCGCGGAGTCATCAACGCCGCCATGGTGCTCGACGACGTCCTCGACGACGCCACCGCGGTGGAGCTCGACGACGAGCGGACCCGCGCGGTGGTGAGCCCGAAACTCGACGGGACGGCACACCTGGACCGGCTCACCCGCGACCGGCCACTCGACTTCTTCGTCTTCTACAGCTCCATCTCCGCGCTCGCGGGCAACCTCCGGCAAAGCACCTACGCCGCGGGCAACCTGGCGGGCGAGGCGATCATCCGGCAGCGCCGGGCCGCGGGGCTGCCCGGACTGGCCGTGCAGTGGTGCGCCATCTCCGACACCGGCTACGCCGACCGGGCCGGCATGGTCGACACCATGCGGCAGGCCGGGTTCGGAGAACTCGACTCCACCGCCGCCACCCGGGTTCTCGGCGAGCTGATCACCGATCCCGATGCGGACGTCGTCATGGTGGGGAACACGGACTGGGCGCAGACCGCGAAGCTCCTCCCCGCCGTCGCCGCACCGCGCTTCGCCGAGATCCTGCCCGACCCGGACGCCGATCCCCATGACGCCGACCGGAACATACCGGAGCTGGTGCGCTCGGCGGACGAGCCGGATGCGCTGGCCATCGTCACCGAGGTGCTGGTCTCGGCGCTGGCCGCGGTATTGCACACCGCTCCGGAGCGGATCGACCCGGACACCCGGCTCGACCAGCTCGGCCTGGAGTCGCTGATGGCGGCCGAGCTGAGCTCCGTACTGCAACGCAGGCTGGACTGTGTGGTCCCGACGATGGAACTGGCCACCGCGGCCGGTGTCCGGCAACTCGCCCCACGCCTGCTCGGGCGGGTCAGGCGGGGCGCATGACCGCGCGCCCGCCGTTCCCCGGCGCGGAGCTCAACCGGCTCACCGACCGGCAGACCGCGCGGATCCGGCTCCACTGCGTACCGCCGTCCGGCACCGGATCGGAGTTCTTCCTGCCCTGGGTCGCCGTGTTCTCCGAACTGTTCGACCTGGTGGCGGTCGATCTGCCGGGCCGCGGCACCCGCGCCGGGGAGCCGTCGATCACCGATATCGGCTGGGCCGCCACGGGCATCGCGGAGGCGATCGCCGCGGATCTGCGGCACCGGCCGCCCGCCGATGGCTTCTACGCCGTCTTCGGGCACAGCTTCGGGGCGCTGCTCGCCTTCGAAGCCACCCACCGGCTCCGGTCGGAGTCGCGCACCGAACCGGACCTGCTCGCGCTGTCCGCCGTGCCGCCCCCGAACCGCGACGGTCTCGACGACCACATCGCGCGCAACCTCGGCGCCGGGATCGCCGTCATCACCGAGATCATGGGCTGGGAGCAGCCGACCGACGACGCGCTCACCCGGACCGTCTACACCCCGTTCCTCGCGGACGCGGTGGCGCTGCTGCAGCACACGCGGCGGGCGTGGCCGCCGCTGAGCGCGCGGCTGAGCGTCTTCGGCGGACTCGACGACCCGATGGTCGACCCGGAGTCGCTGCCCGAGTGGGGCGCCTGTACGACGGCCGACGCCCGGGTCCACCGCTTTCCCGGTGGCCACCACTATCTGCGCACCCAAGTGGCGGAGGTGGTCGGTCGGCTGACGGACGATCTGCTGGCCGCGTACCGGAGTCCGGCATCTGGCTAGGCCCCCAGGGTGCGCGGTTCGGGATCCTCGGTGTCGGCCAGGTCGTCCAGGGTGTCGAGGTCCACGGACCCTCCGGGCATCACCTGGCGGGTGCGCCGGTAGCCGTAGGCGCACCCAGGTCTCCCACTGCAGGAACGACATCAGCCAGCCGGAGAAGATGATGCCGAGGACGGGCACCACCGGCATCCCGGGGCATCGGAACGCGCGCTTGAGGTGCGGCTTCCGGTAGCGCAGGATCAGCACCGACGAGCAGACCACCATGAAGGCCAGCGGGACACCGATGTTGGTCAGTTCCGCCACCGCGTTGATGGGCAGCACGCCCGCGAGCACGGCGGAGACGATGCCGATGACCGCTCCGACGGCGATGACGTTGGCCAGCCCGTTCAGCCCCACGCCGGCGAAGGCGCTGGAGATCCCGCTGTTCGGGTTGAGCTCGCTGTAGTGCTGAATGCCGGTGAGCACGACGCACACCAGCACGTACAGGACCATGGAGATGCCCAGCGACAGCATCATGGCCTTGGGCAGCTTGTCGCGGGCCTCCACCGACTCCTCGGCGGCGGTGCTCAGCGCGTCATAGCCGAAGACGGCGAAGAAGACGGTAGCGGCGCCGGCCGATCCGCCGAGGTTCGCAACACATCTACCAGCACATCCACCAGCGCGGCCACCGTCGGCCGGTGCTCGGCGAAGGAGCGGCACACCACCACGATGTGGCGTTCCATCGTCTCGTGCAGCTCCAGGACATCGAGGCAGGACGAGCGCAGCCGGAGCATCAGATCCGTCACCACGCTGACCCCGACACCGGCCTCGACCAGGGCCAGGGTGGCGGCCGTGTCCGTCACTTCGTGCAGCACCTGCGGTTCGAAACCAGCGCGGCGACAGGCGGTGAGCACGGCGCGGCCGTAGTAGCTGCCGACTGACGGCACGATCCATCCCAGGTCCCTGGTGTCGGCGAGCGAGACCCTTGGCCCACCTGACCTGCCAGACTGACCGGACCTGCCGGACTGACCGGACCTGCCGGACCACCCGGACATGGTCCCGGTGGGTACCGCGAGCGAGAAGCGTTCCCTGGACAGCTCCCGCACCCGCAGGGACGGATCCCGCGGGATGGGCACATCCGGGTAGTCCAGCCCCAGCGCCAAGTCCACGCTTCCGCCGGCCACCGCGTCGTACACCTCGTCCACGTCCATGTCCCGGCTGCGCACGGTCACGCCGGGGTGCGTCTCGCGCACCTGCCGCAGGGCGGGCGGCAGGATCTCGGCGGCGGCCGTGGCGAAGAGCCCGACCCGCAGGGTCCCGGAGATCTCGTTCCGGGTGCGCTCCAGCGCTTCGACGGCCTCGGCCTCCGTGGTGAGGATGCGCTCGGCGTGCAGGGCCAGGGTCGCCCCGGCGTCGGTGAGTTCCACGCGGCGTCCCACCCGCCGCAGCAGTTGCATGCCGGTGGCCTTCTCCAGCGCGGTGATCTGCTGCGATACCCCGCCGGGGGTGTATCCCAGGGCTGCCGCGACCGCGGTGATGGTGCCGCGTCTGGTCAGTTCCACCAGCGAACGCAGCTGCGCACTCGTCCAGTCCATATAGGGATCCTAAAAGATCAGAAGCATGGACCGTTGATAGACGTCAACGTTTGGTGTGCTGCACGATGACGCAGAGATAGCTGATCGGCGTCGCTCTGTCCTGACACCCCTGCCGCCCCGGGCGTGGACCCGTCCTCGTCCGGCGAGATGGCCTCTGGAAGGGAGTGGTCTGTTGTCCTCCGCCTCCGCCTCCGCCTTCCGCACCGTTCCCGCCTCCGCCGATGTTGTGATCGTCGGTGGCGGCGTGATGGGTGCGAGCACCGCGTTTCACCTCGCCGAGGCCGGGGTGACGAACATCGTCGTCGTCGAGCGCGGCGACCTCGGCTGCGGCAGTTCGGGCAAGCCGATCGGCGGCGTGCGCGCCCAGTTCTCCGATCCGCTCAACATCGAGCTGGGCAGCCGCAGCCTGCGTGCCTACCAGGAGTTCCGCCACCGGCCCGGCGCCGACATCCGGCTCGACACCGTCGGCTATCTCTTCCTGCTCGACAGCGCACAGCGGGCGAGCGACTTCGAGGCCGGGGTCCGGCTCCAGAACAGCCTGGGCGTGCCGAGCCGCATGATCGGCCCGGACGAGGCCCAGCGACTGTGTCCCTATCTCAGCACCGACGGCCTCGTGGCCGCCGCGTACTCCCCCGCCGACGGACACGCCCGCCCCGGTCTTGTCGTCCAGGGGTACGCCCGGGCGGCGGCCCGGGCCGGCGTCACCATCGCCACCCACACCGCGGTGTCCGGCCTCGACACGGCCGGGGACCGGGTCGTCGGTGTGCACACCAGTCACGGCCACATCGCGTGCTCCACCGTGATCTGCGCGGCGGGGGCCTGGTCGGCGCGGATCGGGGAGATGGCCGGCGTCCATCTCCCGGTCCGGCCGGTGAAGCGGCAGCTGGCGTTCACCGCGCCGATCACACCGCCCGCCCCACGCATCCCGTTCACCATCGACTTCTCCTCGACCGCCTACTTCCACAACAGCGACGACGGTCTGCTGCTCGGACTGGCCGACCCCGACCAGGAGGACGGCTTCGACACCACCTGGACCCCGGAGTGGCTGGAGCTGTTCCGCACCGTCGCCCGCCACCGCGCCCCGGCCCTGGCCGACATGGAGACCGCGGGCGGATGGGCCGGTCTGTACGAGGTCACACCGGACCACAACGCGCTGATCGGCCGCTCCGGCGAGCTGCCCAACTTCCTCTACGCGGCCGGGTTTTCCGGCCACGGCTTCCTTCAGGCACCCGCGGTCGGCGAGGTCGTGCGCGATCTGTACCTGGAGCGGGAGCCGTTCACCGACATCTCCCCGCTCAGCGCCGACCGGTTCCACCACGGCGCCGGGACCCGCCCCGAAGCACACGTGGTGTGAACCGTGAACCCCGATCGAAAGGCCGAACCATGTCAACGCTCAGTCAGTGGCAGCTGAGGGCCGCGTTCGCGGCGCGGCTGTCGGAGATGTACGGGCAGGAGGTTCCCGCCTACACCACGCTCGTGGACGTCTCGCGCGAGGTCAACGAGGACGTCCTGCGCGCGCGGGGAGCCGATGCGACACGTCTCGGGTCCATCAGCCGGGTGACGGCCGAGCGGCACGGGGCCATCCGTGTCGGCACGCCACGGGAGTTGGGGCAAGTGGCCCGGATCTTCGGCGCCCTCGGCATGCACCCGGTGGGCTTCTACGACCTTCGGGAGGCCGCGGCCAGCGCCGTCCCCGTCGTCTCCACCGCCTTCCGGCCGGTGGACGGCGAGGAACTGGCGCGCAATCCCTTCCGGGTGTTCACCTCCATGCTCACCCCGGCCGACCCCCGCTTCTTCGACGCCGAGCTGCGCTCGCGCCTGGAAGCCTTCCTCGCGGACCGCGAACTCTTTCCCCCTGAGCTGCTGGCGCTGGCCGACCGTGCCACCGCCGAGCGGGAGCTGCCCCAGGAGGAGGCCGAGCGGTTTCTGCACCTCGCCGTGGGGGCATTCGAGCTGTCCGCCGAGCCGGTCGACAAGAGCTGGTACGAGACCCTGGAGCGGATCTCCGCCGTGGCCGCGGACATCGGCGGTGTGCGCAGCACCCACATCAACCACCTCACCCCGCGTGTCCTCGACATCGACGAGCTCTACCGGCGCATGACCGACCGCGGCATCGAGATGATCGACACCATCCAGGGCCCGCCGGCCTGGAAGGGCCCCGATGTGCTGCTGCGGCAGACCTCCTTCCGGGCCCTGGCCGAACCCCGCGCGATGCGCACCCCGGACGGCGGTGTCATCAGCGGCGCCCTGAGGGTCCGCTTCGGTGAGGTCGAGGCCCGCGGCATCGCCCTCACCCGCGAGGGCCGGGCCCGCTACGACGAACTCCTCGGCCGTGTGGACGAGCAGGCGTCCCAGAACCCCTCGGCCTCCCGGGGTGAGATCGCCCGCGCCGTATGGGAGCGGCACCTGCCCGGCAGCGAACAGGAACTCGCCGCCAAGGGACTGGCCTACTTCACCTACCACCCTCACCCCGACCGGCCCCGCGACGGCGGCAGGCCGCCCACCGGCCTCGGGGAACTGCTGCGGCAGGGCTGGGTACGGGCCGAGCCCATCGTCTACGAGGACTTCCTGCCCCGCTCCGCGGCCGGGATCTTCCAGTCCAACCTCAGCGGCGAGGGCACCCGCCACAGCGACCAGCAGGGCACGGCGTACGACGCGGACTGGCTCTCGGGCGCCATCGGCCGCGACGTCCTGGACCCCTTCGCCCTCTACGCACGGCAGCAGAACGCCTCCCTCGCACACGTCGCCCATGAGCTGGGCCTCACCGGCACCCCCAGCTGACCCCTCACTCCCGGAGGACCGCCATGACCAGCACCGCACTGCCCACCACGGACGACCTGCGCGCCCGCGCCCGTACCGCCCTCGGCCACAACGGCGTCGATGTGGCCGAGGGCGGCGACTTCTCCGCCCGCACGCCCCTCACCGGCGAGAACCTCTTCGGGCTCACGGCCGCCACCGACGCCGACACCGAAGACGCCATCGCGGCGTCCCGTACGGCCTTCCTCACCTGGCGCACCACGCCCGCGCCGCGCCGTGGTGAACTCGTGCGCCGCCTCGGTGAGTTGCTGCGCGAGCACAAGAGCGACCTGGCCGACCTCGTCACCATCGAGGCGGGCAAGATCCGCTCCGAGGCGCTCGGCGAGATCCAGGAGATGATCGACATCTGCGACTTCGCGGTCGGCCTGTCCCGGCAGCTGTACGGCCGTACGATCGCCTCCGAACGCCCCGGCCACCGTCTCGCCGAGACCTGGCATCCCCTCGGCGTGGTGAGCGTCATCTCCGCCTTCAACTTCCCCGCGGCCGTGTGGTCGTGGAACACCGCCGTCGCCCTCGTCTGCGGCGACACCGTGATCTGGAAGCCCTCGGAGCTCACCCCGCTGATCTCCCTGGCCTGCGACCACCTGCTCGGCCGGGCCGCCGACGAGGTGGGCGCGCCCCGCGACGTACACCGTCTCCTGCTCGGCGACCGCGCGGTCGGTGCGAAGCTCGTCGACGATCCGCGCGTCGCGCTCGTGAGCGCCACCGGCTCCACCCGCATGGGCCGCGAGGTCGGCCCCCGCGTCGCCGCCCGCTTCGGCCGCAGCCTGCTGGAACTCGGCGGCAACAACGCGGCGATCGTCGCCCCGTCCGCCGATCTCGACCTCGCCATCCAGGGCATCGTCTTCGCCGCGGCCGGCACGGCGGGCCAGCGCTGTACGACGCTGCGCCGTCTCATCGTCCACCGCGATATCGCGGACACCCTCGTCGAGCGGCTGACCGCCGCCTACGGCAAGCTCCCCATCGGCAATCCGTTCGCGGACACCACGCTGGTCGGCCCGCTCATCTCCGCCGCGGCCCTCGACTCCATGAACAGCGCCCTCACCCGCGTCCAGGCCCAAGGCGGCAAGATCCTGGCGGGCGGCAACCGGCGCCTGGCCGAGGCCGCCCCCAAGGCCGCCTATGTCGAGCCGGTCCTCGTCCGCGTCGACGCGCAGACGGACGTCGTACGGGAGGAGACCTTCGCGCCGATCCTGTACGTCCTCACCTACGACACCCTCGAGGAGGCGATCGCGCTGCACAACGACGTCCCCCAGGGCCTGTCGTCCAGCATCTTCACCCGCGACCAGCGGGAAGCCGAGATCTTCCTGTCCGCCGCGGGCTCCGACTGCGGCATCGCCAACGTCAACATCGGCACCTCCGGAGCCGAGATCGGCGGTGCCTTCGGCGGCGAGAAGGACACCGGCGGCGGCCGGGAGTCCGGCTCCGACGCCTGGAAGGCGTATATGCGCTCGGCCACCAACACCATCAACTACTCCAGCGAACTCTCCCTCGCCCAGGGCGTCAGCTTCCTCTGATCAGAGCCCTCTCCCACTCATGCGCGGAGGGGGGGGGGGGGGCGCCCCGGGCGCGGGCGGCCCCCGCGGGCCCGGGGGCGGGCGCCGCCCCC
>NZ_JBHYVB010000237.1:15177-16175 GCF_042750115.1 Streptomyces sp. NPDC059455 | reverse complement strand
TTTTTATAAACCCCCCGCCCCGCCGTTGGGGGGCGCTGTTTGTGGGGGCCCCCCCCTGGCCCCGGGGGGCCGGGGGGGGGAGCCCCAGGCATGGGGACAAGCTCCGTCAGCTGTAGCGGTACGAGGAGAGGTGCGCGAACACCACCACATTGGCCGTGTAGTCCTTGGCCGTGTGGTCATAGGCCCCGCCGCAGGTGATCAGCCGCAGCTGGGCGTTGGGGGTGTCCCCGTAGACCTGCTCGTCCGGGAAGGCGTTCTTCTTGAACGTCTTGACCTTGTCGACCACGAAGGTCGCCACGATCCCGTCCTCGCGGGTGATGGCCACCTTGCTCTTCGGCTTGAGCTGGCCGAGGGGGTAGAACACCGCCGGGCCGATCTTGGTGTCCACATGCCCGGCCACGATGGCGTTGCCGCGCTCACCGGGCGAGGGGCCGCCCTCGTACCAGCCCACCAGGTTCTGGTCGGTGTCCGGGGGCGGGACCAGCACGCCCGCGGCGTCCAGCGACAGCGGGATGAAGGGCGCGCTCACGCCGATCGAGGGAATGTCCAGATGGGAGGCGGGGGAGCGCGGCAGCGCGGGTCCCGGACGGGACTCGGGGGCGGTCGTCGACTCCGGGGAATCCGCGTACGCGTCCTCGTTGGAGGTGTCGCTCTCCGGTTCGGAGATGGATGCGGGGGCGCTGGCCGTGGGCCGGGCCGACGGGGTGTTCTGGGAGGAGGCGGCGTCGACGGAGTTGTAGATGAGGAATACGCCGATGAGGGCCGAAGCGGCGGCCCAGCGGAGAATGCGGGTGTTGCCATCGGCAGCGCCCTGCTTGGCCGGCTTTCCCATTGGGGTGTTCGCCTTTCTTACAGCGCCTTGTCTCATGGCGCCTCAGCTCAAGGCGCCTTTCTCACGGCCGCTTTTCTCGCAGCGCTCGGGGTACAGGCGCGGGGGCCCGCCCCCGCCGGCGGGGGGGCGGGCACACCCCCGGAGCCATGGGTTGGGGGGCACGCGC
>NZ_JBHYVB010000237.1:0-15167 GCF_042750115.1 Streptomyces sp. NPDC059455 | reverse complement strand
GGGCACCACCGCTCGGCGGAGGTGCCACGGCAGCACGGAATACGAAGAGTCAGGCTCAGATCGCGGTGCCGGTCGGCTTGCGGCGACGCAGGGCGTAGGCGCCGGCGCCGAGGCCACCGAGGAGCAGGACCGAGCCGGCGGCCATGCCACTGCCCGTGGTGGCCATGCCGCCACCACCGGTGTGGACGCCACCGCGCGGCTTCTCGCCCTTCTCGTGGTCCTTCCAGGAGCCACCGGACCAGTCGTGGTCCTTCTTGCCGGACCACTCGTGGTCTTCGTGCTCCCTGCCTTCTTCCTTGCCCTCTTCCTTGCCCTCTTCCTCGCCGTGGGAGGAGGACCAGTCGCGCTCGCCGCCCTCGTCCTTGCCCTTCGTCTCCTCCTTGCCGTGCTCTTCTTCCTTGCCGTGCTCTTCCCGGCCTTCCTCGCGGCCGTGGTCGTCCTTGTCCTTCCAGGAGCTGCCGCCCTGGCCGTAGCCCTCCTCGGAGGACTCCTGGCTGCTCGAGTACCCGCCGTGACCGCCCGGGTCCGAGACGTCGGCGGCGAACGCGGCGGCGGGGGCGCCAAGGGTCAGGGTGGCGGCAATCGCCGCCCCGGTGAAGAGTGCGCGAGTAGATCGCATGAGCCATTCCTTCCGGCGCCGTCGCGATACTGACTATTTGCCAGATAAAGGGATCGCAGCGGCGTCTTGTCCACCGTCAGCGAAGAGGGCTTCCCCTGCCACTCGGCGCGGCCTGCGATCTGCTGAGTTGTAAGCCCTCTGGGTGGAGATAAGCGCAATGATCACTCATTTGCCGCGCGAATGGGCTGACGCCCTTTCACCTTTTCGGCAGACATCATTCCGATGAGCCCAGTAGTGTGAGATTTTCGCGCCCGGTGCATAACCGGTTCGCGACACCGTACGAAAGACGCCATACGAAAAGGGCCGCCGGGAGTCGAACTCCGTCGGCGGCCCCCGTGCGGCGCGATGCGTGCGGCGCTAGCCCTGGTCGCGGTCCCAGCGGTAGAACTCGTGGGCCATGGCGTCCTTGGGCTCGCGCCAGGTCGCCGGGTCGTACGCCTGCATATACGGCTGGAGGCGGGCGCTGACGTCGCGGAACTCCGGGTGTTTGGAGTACTTGGTGACCTCCGTGGCCGGCGGCCGCTCCGCCTCGATCAGATGCAGATACACATCGCCGAACTGGAAGAGGCTGCGGCCGGTGACGCCGATCAGCTTGGGCAGTTCGCCGCGGTCGGAGTCCGCGAAGATCTTGGCGACCTGCGGCGCCGCGTCCCGCTGCATCTTGGCGACGATCATGGTGCGGTACATGGTCATGCCCCCACCGTCTCCCGGGCCCGCTGCTCGATCTTGTCCCGGATCAGATCCATCTGGATACGGGAGTTGCGGTTGATGTGGTCCGTCATCGTGGGGTCGTCGACCGGCGCGTCGGGCCGCATCTCGAAGTCCTGGGTCCAGCGCATGCGGGTGCCCTCGGACTCCTCCTCGTACTCCCAGCGGATGTTCATGTAGGCGAAGGGGCCGGGCTCCACGCGGCGCGCCCAGACCGTGCGCACATCGCGGGCCGTCTCCCGCTCGGAGACCCAGGACCAGACCTTGCCGTCCTCGTCGGGGTGCATGGTCAGCCGGAAGGTGGTGGTGTCCCCGGTCCGCTGGAGCACCTCGACCGAGGCGTACTCGCTGAACAGCTGCGGCCAGTTCTCCAGGTCGTTGGTCATATTCCAGACGAGGTCGAACGGTGCCTTGATCATGACCTCGTTGTCGGTGTGGCCTGCCATCTTCATGCTCCTGAGGTAAGTGAGGTGTTGATGACGTCGAGGAAGTCGCCGGGGGTCTTGCAGCTCTCGGCCCCCGGTTCGATGGGGGTGCCGTACCGGTTCTCCAGCTCGCCGACGATGGCGAGCAGACCGAGCGAGTCCAGGCCGTACTCCTCGAAGGTGGAGTCCGGCCGGGTCCGCATCATGTCCGGGTCGACGGTGAGTCCGGCACACCGCTTCATCAGCGTGGCCAGTTCTCCGTAGGACAGTTGACTGGACATCAGTAATCTCCTTCCGGTCCGCGGAGCACGAGCGCCGCGTTGCAACCCATGAGTCCTCTGCTGAGCACCAGCGCCGTCCGCGGCTCGGCGGGGCGGGAGCTGCGGGTGACGAGGTCGAGGTCATGGCAGACGTCGGTGACGTACGGGGTCGGGGGGACCACCCGGTGCTCCATGGAGAGCAGCGCGGCCGCCACGTCCAGCGTGGGAGCCGCGCAGTGCACCCGGCCGAAGCCGGTCTTCGGCGCGGTCACCGGGACCCGGGTGCCGTGCGGCCCGAGGGCGTCGGCGATCGCCAGCGCCTCGGCGCGGTCCGCCTCGGGCACCCCGAGCGCGTCGGCGAAGACCACGTCGATCTCCTCCGGTGCGCATTCCGCGTCCTCCAGGGCCACGCGGATGGCCTGGGCGAGCCCCTCCCGGGACCGCTCCCACCGGGACGGCCCGGTGAAGGTCGAGCCGTAGCCGGCGATGAAGCCCCGGATCCGCACCCCGCGGCGCCGGGCGGCTCCCTCCTCCTCCACGACCAGCATCGCCCCGCCCTCCCCGGGCGCGAATCCGCAGGCGTCCTCGGTGAACGGCAGATAGGCCCGGCCCGCGTCACGGGCGTGGCTGAGCTCGTCCCAGCCGAGCATGCAGACGATGGAGTACGGCGCCAGCGACGCCTCGGAGGCGCCCGCCACCACCGCGTCCGCCCCCCGCCGGATGGACCGGCGGGCGTGCGCCAGCGCGTCCAGACCGCCGGCCTCGTCGTTCGCCACCACCCCGCAGGGGCCCTTGAACCCGCCGCGGATGGAGACCTGGCCGGTGCTGGCCGCGTAGAACCAGGCGATGGACTGGTACGGGCCCACATAGCGCGGCCCCTTGCTGTACAGCTGCTGCAGCTCGCGCTGGCCGAACTCACCGCCCCCGGAACCGGCGGCGGTCACCACGCCCACGGCGAACGGCGACATGTCGTCCACCGGCAGCTTGGCGTCGTCCAGCGCGAGATCGGCCGAGGCCATCGCGAAGTGGGTGAAGCGGTCGGTCTGGACGAGGAACCGCTCCTCGATCATCGAGCCCGGATCGAAGCCGCGTACCTGGCCGCCGATCCGGACCGGGAAGTGCTCACTGCCCTCTCGGGAGATCCGGTCCAGGAAGGTGATCCCCTCCCGGGTGGCCTTCCAGAAGGCGTCGGTGCCCACTCCGTTGGGGGCGATCACACCGAGGCCCGTGACGGCCGCGCCCCGGTTCCGGGTGCTCTTCGCGGATGTCATGCCGCACTCCCGTCCGCCCGGCTCAGCACCACCGCGGACTGGAAGCCGCCGAATCCGCTGCCGACCGACAGCACATTGCGCAGCGGGAGGGCGCGGGCGGTGCGCGGGACATAGTCGAGGTCGCATTCGGGGTCGGGGGTCTCGTAGTTGGCCGTCGGCGGCACCACGCCATGGGCGAGTGCCATGGCGCAGGCGACCACCTCGATGGCGCCGATCGCCCCCAGGGAATGGCCCACCATGGACTTGATCGAGCTCATGGGGGTCTTGTACGCGTGCTCGCCCAGGGACCGCTTCACGGCGGCCGTCTCATGCCGGTCGTTCTGCTTGGTGCCCGAGCCGTGGGCGTTGACGTAGTCGACCTCGGAGCTGTTGACGCGGGCGTGGCCGAGGGCGTGGTCGATCGCCTCGGACATCTCCAGCCCCTCACGGGTCAGACCGGTCATGTGGTAGGCGTTGCCGTAGGTGGCGAACCCCCGGAACTCGCAGTAGACCCGCGCCCCCCGGGCCCGGGCGTGCTCCAGCTCCTCCAGGACCAGCACGGCGGCGCCCTCGCCGAGGACGAAGCCGTCCCGGTGGGCGTCGAACGGCCGGGACGCGGTGGCCGCGTTGTCGTTGTTCGCCGAGGTCGCCTTGATCGAGTCGAAGCAGGACACGGTCAGCGGGGTGATCGGCGAGTCCGCGGCCCCGGCGATACACACATCGGCCCGCCGCTCCTCGATCGCCTGGAAGGCGTATCCGATCGCGTCCAGACCGGAGGTGCAGCCGGTCGAGACGGACTGCACCGGGCCCTGCGCCCCGGTCAGCTCCGCCACCCCGGAGGACAGCGCGCTCGGCGAGAACGCGTGCTGAAGGTGCGGGCCCGCCTTGCGGTGGTCCACGGCCCAGTGCTCACCGGCGTCGCTGACCTTGACGTAGTCCTGCTCCAGCCGGGTGGACGCGGCGACGGCGCTGCCCAGCGAAACCCCTATCCGCCAGGGGTTGAGTGCCTGGAGGTCGAGACCGGAGTCCCGTACCGCCTCCTGGGCCGCCACCAGCGCGAACTGCACATAGCGGTCGGAGCGTTCGATCTGCTCGAAGCTCAGACCGCCGGCCAGCGGGTCGAAGTCGCATTCGGCGGCGATCCGGGAGCGGAACCGCTCCGCGTCGAAGAGCGTGATGTTGCGGGTGGCCGTACGGCCCGCGGTGAGCATGTCCCAGAACGCCGGGACGCCCACACCCCCCGGGGCGACGACACCGAGCCCGGTGACCACCACCCGTCGGGTCACGACGTCGCCTCGGCGGGTTCGGCGGCCTCCGTGTCCACGTGACCGAGCTCGGGGCGCGGCGCCAGGGGCCCGAGATGGAAGACCATCCGGGCCTCGGTGCTCCCCACATTGCGGAACCGGTGCCGCATGTTGATGGGGATGAGGATCGCCTGGTCGGGGCGGAGCGGATGCGCCTCGCCGTCCAGGTCCACCTCCATGTCGCCGCTGACGACGTACACGAACTCCTCGGAGTACGGGTGGTAGTGCTCGGCGACCCGTTCACCGGGCCCCACGATGGCCATCCCCATGAAGCCGCTCGTGGCGCCCACCAGAGGCGGTGTGAGCATGGCGCGCACATCGCCACCGCGCCGGCGGTTGGGGGCGACCGCGGCGAGGTCGACGACGAGAGGGGACTGCGTGGTCATGATGAGTTCCTCCAGGTAGCGTTGCGCGGTCCGCGCCACGGGGGGTGGAAAGGTGCGAAGGGGGAGAAAGGGGGAGAGGCGTCGTCAGTGGTCCGCCGACTTGCGGTCGGTGACCGGGGTCATGTCGCAGTCGGCGAGGAAGCGGCGCTGCCCGTCGTCCATGGACAGGTCGACCACCGCACCGTCCGCCCCGAGGTCCAGCAGGCGGCCCAGTACGGCGGCGGCCCGCCGGCCGCTCACACCAGCCGCCATGGCGGGGTTCCGGTCCAGCGGCGCGGCCAGGTCCACCAGCCGCACCACGATGTCGTCACGCTGGAAAATGGTGCTGCTCAGCAGGGTCTTGGCGGTCTGGTCCGCGGCCATCTCCTTGTTCACCGCCAGCTCGTCCTGCCGGGCCAGCAGACTGGCCACCGCCGGGCCGCAGCCGGTCTTGACCGGGTAGAGCAGGGCGTGCCGGTGGACGCCCTGGGCGGGGCGCGGCCCGCCGGCCGTCATGTGGTGGACCACCGGAAGCGAGGCGCGGGCGAAGAACTCCCGTGCCGAGCTGGGGTCGTCGAGGTTGCGGTCCTCCTCCAGATACGGATTGAGGGCCTCCTCGGCCGCCCTGATCTCCGGCTGCCGGGCCACGAAGCGCAGCGCCGCGGTCAGATCGCCCTTGACCTCCACGGCCCGCACCACCCGGTTGCCGCTCATGAACACCGAGGTGCGGGAGAGCCGGGTGGTCTCGTCGACCCGGGCCTGGGGCGAGGCGTAATCGGCGAGGATCTTGGCGACGGCGTCCTCGCTGCCGGGCTTCACGGTGAAGGTGAGCGCCTGCCGGACCAGCCCGTCGCCGACCCGCAGCGCGGCGTCGACGCCCCGGGTGGTGACATCGACCGGCGCGGACCCGGCGGTCAGGGTCTCCCGCAGAATGCTGAACCGCAGTGAGCGGGTGTCCTCCACACAGCCGTGGAAGGGCTTGACCATCTCCCGGTGCGCGGGGGAGTCCACCCAGGCGAGGAACGGAGGGGCGCTTTCCCATTCGCTGGTGATCAGCCACTGCGAGGGGTTCTCGATGGACTGGCACAGCTGGTCGCTGATGTGCCCGGGCACCGCGGCCACCTGCTGGGACAGCTGATCGTAGGCACGCAGAAAGCGCTGCTCGGCACCGCTGTTGACCTGCACCAGCAACACGACGCGCAATCTGGTGTCGGTGAGAGCGGATTCCACGGTCGTCGGCGACTGAGTCACCGTGGTCTCCGGAACGTCGGACAGGGTGCTCATATTCCACTCCTCATCTCGCGGACGCGTCCTTCCGGGCATCGAGGACACCCGCCCGTTAGACGATCGTGAAGTGCTCCCACCAATGGCGCGAGATATGTGAGCCATCCGAGCGAACGCCTGGTCAGCGCCCCGGAGCGGCCCGGAAACACCGGGCATAGCAGCACAATGAACCGTCTTGCCGACAATGCTGAGCGTGTGCCCGTCCTCATCGCGGGCGGCTCCCTGGTGGGCCTGTCCGCCTCACTGTTCCTGGGCCGACTGGGGATCGGTCATCTACTGGTCGAAAAACACCCGCGCACCTCGCACCACCCGCGCGGACGGGGGAACAACATCCGGACGATGGAACTGTTCCGCACCGCCGGAGTGGAATCCGCGATCCGCGAGGCCGCGTCCGTCCTGGCCGACAACCACGGAATCCTGCAGACTCCATCCCTCACCGGTACCGAGGGCAACTGGCTCTTCCGGGAGATGGACCCGGGTGGCAAGGCCGCCCGGATCAGCCCTGCCGGATGGTGCCTGTGCAGCCAGAACGACCTGGAGCCGGTGCTGCTGAGCGCGGCCCAGGGGCTCGGTGGCGAGCTGCGGTTCTCCACCGAGCTGATCTCCTTCGAGCAGGACCCGGACGGCGTCACCGCCACCCTCCTGGACCGCAGGTCCGAGCGGCGCTCCACGGTCCGCGCCGACTACCTCATCGCCGCCGACGGCCCCCGCAGCCCGGTGCGCGAAGCCCTTGGCATCGGGCAGAGCGGACGCGGAGAGCTGTTCCACAACGTGTCCATCACCTTCCGCGCCAAGCGGCTCGCGGACGCGGTCGGAGACCGCCACTTCATCGCCTGCTACCTCACCAACCCCGAGGCCGACGGGGCGCTGCTGCCCGTCGACAACCAGGAGAGCTGGGTCTTCCACGCCCCCTGGCACCCCGAGCACGGCGAACCGCTGGAGGCGTTCGACGACGAGCGCTGCGCCCAGCACATCCGCACCGCCGTCGGCATGCCCGACCTGGAGGTCGAGATCACCGGAAAGGCGCCCTGGCACGCGGCCGAGCGGGTGGCGGACCACTACTCCGACGGCCGGGTCTTCCTCGCCGGGGACTCCGCGCACGAGATGTCGCCCACCGGCGCCTTCGGCTCCAACACCGGAATCCAGGACGCCCACAACCTCGCGTGGAAGCTCGCCGCCGTCATGGGCGGCTGGGCGGGCCCCGCGCTGCTGGAGACCTACGGTATGGAGCGGCGGCCGGTCGCCCAGGCCACCAGCGCCCGCGCCGCCGCCCGTTCGGCCGAACACAGCCACCCCGGCTACTCGGCACCGGCCACCGAGGACCGGGGCCCGCAGTCCAACGTCATGGCCGTCGCCATGGGCTACCGCTATGTGCGCGGCGCGGTCGCCGGCGCCGACCCCTCCGCCCCCGCGGTGCCCGACCACTTCATGGTCTCGGCCGAGCCCGGCAGCCGCGCACCCCATATGTGGGTGCATCGCTGCGGGGTGCGGCTGTCCACCCTCGATCTGTACGAGCGCACCTGTGTACTGCTCACCGGGCCGGGCGGCGCCGCCTGGCACGAGGCCGGCCGCCGCGCCGCCGACGCCCTCGGCGTCCCCCTGGACTGCTACCGGGTGGGCGAAGGACCGGACCACGAACTCGCCCCCGAACCCGGCACGGACTGGGCCGAACTCCACGGCACCGCCCCCGACGGAGCGGTCCTGGTCCGCCCCGACGGCTTCGTCGCCTGGCGAGCGGAACGCTCGGTCCCCGACCCGGAGGCCGCGATGACGCGAGCGCTGCGAGAGGTCCTGCGGCTGGACGGCTGACCCCGCCTCTCCCGGAGGCCATCGGCGTCCGGACGCCACCCCGCTTCCGGGTGCCACCCGCCCGGGGCTACGGGACGCGGCGCCGGGCGCCGGGCCGGGGGCGCTCCCTTGTGCCCTCCGAGACCTGCGGGAGGGCGGGACGCCCTATGCGGCGGCAGGGGGCTCCTCCTCGTCCGCCGGGGGCGGCTGTTCATCGGGCTCGCCCTGGTCCCCGACTAAGGACGCCTGGACGCGCTATTCCGAATGGTGACGGGACGTGCATGGGGTGGAGGAAATGCGCCGCGCCACCGCGACGGCGGTTGATGCGGCCTTCGACAGTGTTCAGGTTGGGCGCGCGGATGTAGCGTCGTGATCATGGACTTTCTGACTGGCACCGCCACCGACCAGGCGCCGGCCGATCCGGCTGCCACCGACGACATGCTGGCCAGCCAGCCCATCGGCTACTGGAGTGGTCAGGCTCACGCGGCCGTTACCCGGCATCTGCGTGACGCCATGGCTGGGATCGACGTCACGCAGCCGCAGTACTGGGTACTCAACAGCGTCAAGTACTGGCCTGCGGCGCCGAGCCGCGACGAGATAGCCGCCCAGCTGTTACCCCTTGCAGACGGGCAACACGAGATCCCCCGTATCGTCGCCCAGTTGCTCCACCGCGGCTGGCTGCGGACCGACGCCGGACATCGTCTGTACCTCACCGACGCAGGAGAAGCCGCCAGGATGCGGCTGCGCGAACTGGTCACCGAACTTCGTGCTGTGGTCCACGACGGCATCAGCGACGAGGAGTACGTGGCCGCGCTCAAGGTGCTGCGCAGGATGATCTCCAACGTTGAGGGCGCCAGGAACCCGTAGGTCATCCAAGATCGTGGCTGCGTTCGTCCGCTCCCGCCTGGGCGCGATGTTCCCGTACGTACCGAAGCAGCCGGGCTGGAACAAGCGGCTGCGGGCCGCCGCTCCCGCTGAACAAGCAGGCGATACCGCTCCTCTGGGGCCTGAGGCTGTACCTGGTGTGCACCCCAACCGGAATGCCGATTCTGTGGTCGTTGGCGAACCCGAAGCTGGACGAGGTGCTGATGGCGATGCTGGACCGCGGGCCGGAAGCGGTGACCGAACGGCCTGGTCTGCTACTGATCGCCGAAGAGGGCTTCGACTCCAACCGGCCTCCGTCAAAACGTCACTGAGCCCCGCTCCTAACAGTTGGAGCGGGGCTCAGTGGCAGGTCAGTCGACGTCTGCTCCTCTCAGGAGGAGTTCGTCACCGGCGGGGAAGCGCGCCGTGCCGCCCTCCTCCCAGGTGACCACGACAGCTAACCCGCCCATTGGCCCCTGGGCGGTCGACGCCTCCTTGACCGTGCGCCACTCGCCGGCGTAGCCGATCACGTCACCCGGACCGATCAGGGCAGCGCGCTTGGTGGGCAGGCTTAACCGTTCTTGTCGGCGGGCCTGATGCGGTCCAAAGGGGCTTCCCATTCGAGGCCACCTCCCTTCGGCCGCATGTACGCCGTTTGGCTGAACAGCTTTCCGGTCCCCTTGGCGCGCTCCTCAATCACGCCTTGCAGCTCGCCTGTGCATCCAGTCTCGGTGTCTTCGACAAGCGTGCCCTTTGGGTACGGCAGATCGCCGTGGCTGAGTACCGTCGGTGGCTTCTCTTTTGTCTGTGCCATGATCCCTCGTCCCACCTGCGCATATGTGTCTCACACAAGAGAACTGCCGCCGTGCAAAGCGAACTTGCACACCTCTTGCACAGGGCGCAGGCGCATGCGTGCTGAGAGTGAGACGATGGATGAGAGGTAACGCCAGTCGAGTGGGGAAGACGCACACTATGAGCGCGACCAAGATTCCCGGACCAGGTGCGAATGTGGCTGTCTGCCGCAAGGCGCGCGGCTTCAGCCAGGTTGCCCTTGCCCGGCGTGCAGGTGTGTCGGTTTCGCTGCTCAGCAAGATCGAGGTAGGTGACCGCGCACTGACCCAGGGCATTGCCGCCGCTCTCGCTCAGGCCATGGGTTTGACGCTGGATGAGCTGCTGGGCACGGCCCCCGTCGAGCGCACCGACGAGAAGAGCCTTGCCGCCCTCAATTACGCAATTCGGCGGTTCGACATCCCCGACACGCCACCGTCACACCCTGAGGACCTTCCGCGCGAGCTGGCCGAGCTGAACGAGCACCGTTACCGCACGGAACTGTCGGCGGTCCTCCAGAAGCTCCCTGGCGTGCTGGCCGACGCCACCAACTGCGCGCACGCCACCCAGTCGCCCGACGCCTGGACTCGCGTCGCCGATGCGTACTCGGTGGTCTATTGGCTGGCCGCCCGGCACCGCTGGATGCACCTTGCCGAATTGGCCGTCATGAAACAGCGGCTGGCCGCCGAACGTGCGCACCCGATTGCCGCCACGGTGGCCGCCCGGGATGAGGCCGGAGCCTTCCTCAACTCCGGTGACTTCGCTGGTGGGTTGGCGATCGTGGACCGCGCAGTGGTTGAGGCCGAGGCGACGCTGCGGGGACGTGACCGCGCGTACGGTCTGGGCATCCTGCACCTGCGTGGGCTAACGCTGGCCGGTCGGCTCAAGGAGAAAGCCACCGCCGAACGGCACATCGAGGCAGCATGGCAGGTGGCCGAGGAGTTCCCCGAGGACATCGAGGACCACGGCATCCACTTTGGGCCCGAGAACACGGCTGTACACGTCATCTCGACGGCTTCCGACATGGAGGACTACCGCGAGTCCCTCAACACGGCGGACGACTTGGTCCGGGGTGGGTTGACGCTTCCGGCCACGCGCGTTGGTCCGCTGCACATGAACATCAGCCGGTCAAAGCTCGCGCTGGGCGACAGGGGTGGCGCCCTTGAATCGCTCGAAGCAGCTTGGGACGTCGCGCCGGAGATGGCTCGCGTCCACCCGACCAGCCAAGAGCTGATGCGCGTGCTCACCTCGCTGCACCGCCGCAGCAACCCCAGGCTGACCAAGCTCGCCAAGCGTGCTGGTGTGCCCTTCTGACTGCCGCTGGCAATACTCTGAACTGAGTTGGCAGAGCGCCGGTTGGCGGGTCGGGGGCGGATGATGGCGACGACTTCGAACGGTGGAGCCGAACCGCCAGAGGAGAGGAACCCGGCTCTCCGTTTGCGTCGCCTCCGGAGGTCATGGCGAAGATCGTGGAGCCCATCACCTCAACCATGTTCCAGAACGTGGCCAAGTCCCTTCGGGAGCGCCCGGAAAATAGCAAGTAACCCAGCACGCAGGAGAAGGCCATAACGTCTTCATCGGCGATCACACCGCAGGGAATGTGTATCCGCCTGCCGCAGGAGAGAGCCTGGTGAAGCAGCGGCAGAAGTTCCACCTTGACTTCCTCAACCACACGCTGAAGCAGGCAGAGTGGACGTTCCGTTTGAGCGTGTGGTTTATGACCGGTGGTGCTCTGATCATCCTCGCGGGGGGTGTGTTGGCACTTGTGCACGCGGGGAACCCTGACCTCAGTTACCTACCGCTGGTGACAAGCCTGACGGGTGGGTTGATCACGGTTGGCGGTGGCGCGCTGGCGCTGCACTCGAAGCGCACCATGGCCAACCTCACGAAGGCCGCCGAGGAGAACGAGAAGAAGATCGACATCGATCACAAGCTTGAAGTGGCGACAACCTTTATCGACCGTGTTGAAGACCCGGAGGCGAAGGACCGCCTCAATTCGGCTGCCGCGATGAAGGCTCTGGGTATGGAAACGAAGCCAGAGACGATGGTTGACCGTCTTCTGCCGGGTGAGCAGCCCAAGGAGATCGAGTCAGGGGATTCGACAGGCTGAGTCTCCTTGGGCCCGGCGTTCGCAGAAGCGGTCGGGGCGGGGCGTCACGGTCGGAAGGAGTGGAGCCGGCTGGCCGCCGCGGGGGTCGGCGTTGTGGCCGGTGCGACGGCGGCCCTGCCCGGCTGCGACTCTCAGGGTGTCGCCGTCAGCCCGCGGTCTCGCTCTGGGTGTCGCGGGCGGTTCGGCGGCGCAGGCGGCGCCACAGTGCGGGGGCCGTGCTGATCACGACCGTCAGGACCACCGCCGCCGCCACGCCCTCCCAGGGCTCGGCGAAGAGCGAGCCGCCCAGGATCCCGATCAGCTGATACGTCACCGCCCAGGCCAGCGCCGCGGGCCCGGCGCCCCGAGCGAACCTCCGCAGTGGCCAGCGCGCCAGCAGGCAGGCCAGCATCACCGGTATCCGCCCCGCCGGGATCAGCCGGGACAGCACCAGAACCGCCACCCCGTGCTCGTCCAGCCGCGCCTGTGCCTGGTCCAGCCGCTCCGGCGCCGCGTGGTCGTGGATCCGCTCCAGCCACCGCGAGCCGTTCTTCGAGCGCACCCCGCGCCGCCCGAGCCAGTACAGCATCACATCGCCGGAGAAGGCGGCCAGCGAGGCCACTCCGAAGACCACCAGCAGCGACAGCGGGGGCGCGGTCTGGTGGATGGCGACCACCGCCGCCGAGGAGACCACCGCCCCGGTGGGCACCACCGGCACCAGCGACCCGAACACCACCAGCAGGTACAGCGAGGGGTACCCCACCGCCTGCTGTGTCGACTCGGACGGCACGCTCCGCGCCAGGTCCGCCAGATCGCCTATCACCTGGCGGGCTCCAGCCGCACGCACTCCCCGTGCACCAGCCGGTGCACCACCGCTTCGGGGGCGAGCCGCCCGGCGTGGCGTACGAAGTCGTCGCCCGGGGAGTGGAATTCATGCGGACGGATCGCGTCCATCCCGATCGGCCAGTACGTCCCGTAGTGCACCGGCACCGCGCAGGGTGCCCCCAGCCGGGCCAGCGCCTGTGCCGCGCGGCCCGCGTCGAGATGGCCGGGGCCGAGGTACGGGCCCCAGCCGCCCACCGGGAGCAGCGCCACATCGCAGGCGCCCACCGTCTCCGCCATCCCGTCGAACAGCCCGGTGTCGCCCGCGAAGTACGTGGTCGACTGGCCGCTCAGCACGTACCCCAGCGCGGGCACCCGGCTCGGCCCGTACGGCAGCCGCCGCCCGTCGTGCGCGGCCGGTACCGCCCGGATCCGCACCTCGCCGACCGTGCACACGTCCCCCGGCGCCATCTCGGTCACCCGCAGCCCCCTCGCCGCGACCACCCGCCGCAGCCCGGGTACCGCCCGCCCGGCCCCGCGCGGCACCACCAGCCGGGTGCCGGGCGGCAGCTTGGCCAGCGAGCCGAGGTGCAGATGGTCGGCGTGCAGATGCGAGACCAGCGCCACGTCCGCGACCGCCGCGGCGGCCGGTGGCACGGCTCCCCGGCGGCGCCGCAGATGGGCCAGCCGCCGTACGAAGAGGGGGTCGGTCAGCACCCGCACACCGGAGTCCCGCACGGTCGCGGTGGCATGCCCCCACCAGGTGATCTCCACCGACATCTCCCGCCGCCTCCCTCGGGCCGTCCCGCCTCGATCCTCTCACCCCGCCGGGTGGGGCATGGATCAGCCGACGCCGGGTATGCATGACTCATGCATGATGAGAGGCAACGCGTAGCGAATCTGCTGGGGGCCACGGCGCTGGCGATCACCGACGATCTGCTCAGCGCCCCGGCCGCCGCGTCCCGCCTGAGCATGAGCGCGGCCGCCGCGCTGATCGTGCTCCGCGCCGACCCCGGCGTGAGCGTGACCGAGCTCGGCCGCCGGGTGGGGCTGACCCAGTCCGCGGCGGTGCGCATGGTCGACGGGCTGGAGCGGGACGCCCTGGTCGAGCGGCGGCGCGGAATCGGCAACTGGACCGGGGTCCACCCCACCGCCAAGGGCCGGCGGACCGCGGGCCAGTTGCTGACCTCCCGGACCTCCCGGCTCACCGGGGTGCTGGACGGCCTCGGCGAGGTGGAGGTCCGCGACCTCGGCGCACTGCTGGCCACGCTGCTCGACGGGCTCTACCAGGGCAGTGGCTCGGCCGACCGGATGTGCCGGCTGTGCGACCGGACCGCCTGTACCCCGGACGGCGTGGAGTGCCCGGTCGGGGCCGCGGACCGGGCGGCGGCACGGGCGGCGCCCGAGGACGGGGCCCGTACGGACCATGGGTGAGCTGCTGGCCGTCGCCTCGGCGCTCTGCTTCGGCACCACCCACTTCCTGAGCGGCCTGGTCTCCCGCCACCGGCACGGAGTGACGGTCGCGGCCTGCGCCCAGGCGGGCGGCACGGTGGTCAGCCTGGTCCCGGTGCTGCTCACCCAGGGCGCCAACGCCCCGCCATCGGCACTGGGCTGGGGCGCGCTCTCGGGCCTCGGCACCGGTGTGGGCGTGGCGTGCCTCTACTGGTCGATGAACCAGGGGCCGATGAGCGTCGTGGTGCCGGTCAGCGATGTCACGGCGGTGGGCCTGCCGGTGCTGGCGGGGATCGCCCTCCTCGGCGACCGGCCCTCGCCCCCGGCGCTCACCGGGATCGCGCTCGGGCTGCCCGCGCTTTGGCTGGTCTCGCGCGGGGAGCCGCGTGAGCCCCGTGAGCCAAGCGGGCCGCGCGGGCCACGTGAGCTGCGCGGGCCGCGTGGGCCGCGCGAGCCGGGGCACGGGCCGGGCGCCGATCGGCTGCGCCCGGCCGTCGTCATGGCGCTGGTCGCCGGAGTGGGCCTGGCGCTGCACTTCTTCGCGCTCGCCCGGATACCGGCCTCGGCCGGATGGTGGCCGGTGGTGGTCAGCCGGGCCGTGTCGGTGGCCGTCATCCTGGCGCTGCTCCCCGCGACCGGCGCCTCCCTGCGGCTGCCCCGCCGGGCGGCCGCCGGGGCGGCGGTGGCGGGCGCGCTCGGCACCTTGGCGACCATCCTCTATCTGCTCGCCACCCGGCAGGAGTTGCTGTCCGTCGCCGTGGTGCTGTCCGCGCTCTATCCGGCGGTGCCGGTGCTGCTCGCGCTGACGTTCCTGCGGGAGCGGATCACCCGGCCCCAGGCCGTCGGGCTGCTCGGCGCGGGGCTGGCCATCGGTCTGATCGCCCTCAACTGACTGCTTACCGCCTTCACCGGTTCCGCCGCGTGGAGGGGCTCCGCCCCAGACCTCGGACGGGGGCTCCGCCCGGCGCGCCTTTCGCGGCTGGGCTCGCCACCGCCCGGCCCCCGGCGTCGGCCCCTTACGGGGTGTCCGGCGGGCCATGCGGCGGAATCGCATATCGAGGCTTTCCCCTCCCCGCCCCTTCCCGATACCAGGGGCTCCGCCCCTGGAC